>NZ_JBWLUY010000040.1:0-23236 GCF_057784295.1 Mesorhizobium sp. CNPSo 4688 | reverse complement strand
ACGCTGCTCGACAATGAAGCCCATGCCACTGCCGGCGGCACCAACAGCCTGTTCGAGAACCTCGCCGTCTCGCTCACCGACCAGGACGGCCAGAACGCCACAGGCACCCTGTCCGTCAACATCGTCGATGACGTGCCGACCGCGGTCGCCGACATCGACAGCATCGGGGCCGGCCTGTTCGGCCCGGCCACCGGCAATGTGCTGACCGGCGGAACCGATGCCCTCGACGGCAACACGACCGACGGGGTTGCCGACACCCGGGGCGCCGACGGCGCTGCCGTGGTCGGCGTCGCCGCCGGCGACACCAATGCCGCCCTCGACAATACCGCGACGCTGGGCATCCAGATCCAGGGCCTCTACGGCAAGCTGACGCTGGCCGCCGACGGCACCTACACCTATACCCGCGATGCCGGCTCGGCCGGCGGCCATGACGACGTCTTCACCTACACCATCAAGGACGGCGACGGCGACACCTCGCACACCACGCTGACCATCTCGATCGGCAATTCGCCGCCGGTGATCGCCGACCTGACGCCGGCTGCCAACGGCGGCGACGTCACCGTCAACGAGGATGACCTCCTGGCCAGCCGCGGTGTTGGCGAATCGGCCGGCTCCGACACCTCGAAGGAAAGCACCACCCAGGGCGGCACCTTCACCATCTCCTCGCCCGACGGCATCGCCTCGCTGACCATCGACGGCCACGCCTTCATCACCAACGGCGTGTTCACCGCCAGCTCCTTCACCACCGCGCTCGACGCTGCTCGACAATGAAGCCCATGCCACTGCCGGCGGCACCAACAGCCTGTTCGAGAACCTCGCCGTCTCGCTCACCGACCAGGACGGCCAGAACGCCACAGGCACCCTGTCCGTCAACATCGTCGATGACGTGCCGACCGCGGTCGCGCCGGACTACGCGGCGCTAGCGAATGGAGCGGGGAACCCGGTTACGTTCGCCTTGGATGCAGACCACACGCTGTCCAACAACTACGGGGCGGACGGCGCGGGCACGATGATTTTCGCGGCATCCCTCGATGGCGCGGACAGCGGCCTGACTTCCGGCGGCGCGCATATCATCTACGACGTGTCCGCAGACGGTCATACCCTGTATGGAATTGCCAACGCCGTGACGGTGTTCACGGTCACGCTCGACGCCCAGAACGCCAACTATACCGTTGATATGGACGGAACGGTCGACAGCCTGACGCAGGTTACTTTCTCCAACGGCAGCTACGATTTCGACGGCGGCAATGGCGCGTGGGCCGGCTTCGTACCCACCGGTCAGAAAGATTCCGGCACCCCGGTCGATGACAATTCGAGGGACGTGCTTTTCACGCCTTTCGGCACCGGAACGACCATCAACGGCAACGCGAACTCCTTCGGTATCGGTGGCGGCGCCGGCGGGCAGAACATCGGCGCGCTCGAAGGCATCCGGGTGGACTTTGTCCAGGATTTGACCGGCAACACTATGGGATCCGGCGGCTACACCAACCCCGCAAATCGTGATCACGTGTTCGACAATCACTATACCGCCAACGGCGCCAGCTTCACCTTTGGCGACGGGAATACCGACACCGTGCTTCAAATCACGGCCAAGGACGACAACACCACGACTGGCACCGACAACAACAAGACAGTCGGGGACGGCGTGCTCGATTCGGTCACGTCGGTTGCGATCTCGTATGATGGGGAGACGCAGATCGTCAATTTCACGGACATCAGCACCGCCGCGACGTCATATACCGTGGGCAATCCGGGCGGGCTGGCGGACAGAACCTACACGGTTCAGTTCGTCGATGTGGATCCCAGCGCCGCAGTTCATTATGCCGCCCAGATCACAGGCATAATGGACAACCATGTTTCCGTCGCAACGTTCACGGCCGACGGCTACAACAGCTTGGAATTGTTGAACAAGAGCGGCGACGACTTCGCCATTACCGGATTTGGCGCAGCCGTTCAGAGCACCAACCCCATCAACTTCAACCTGCCGATCCAGATCGTGGACGCGGACGGGGACTTGGCGACAAGTCTGATCGGCGTGACGCTGAGCGGGAACACAATTGCGGATCACTCGGCAGACGCAGCCGGCGCTTCGCATACCTACACATCGACGGCGGCGGCGGCCGATATCATCGGGTCCGCTTTCGACGACACCATAACCGGCAACGATGTCGGGAACATGCTGTATGGTGGAGCCGGAGCCGACCACTTGAGCGGAGCAGGCGGCAACGACACGCTGGTCGGAGGCGCCGGCATCGATACGCTCAATGGTGGGACCGGCAACGATCTCCTCGTCGGAGGCGCTGGCCAGGACACGCTGACGGGCGGCACCGGCGCCGACACGTTTAGGCTCGACCACCTCGACATCCATGATCTGATCGCCGACTACAACGGCGCTGAAGGTGACAAGATCGACCTGTCGTCGCTATTCGAGACGGCGGCGGGAGGCACCATCGCCGACTACGTGCACTATGACGCCGGCACGAAGATGCTGAGTGTCGACACCAACGGTACGGCCAGCGGCGCCAATTTCGTGGACGTGGCGCAACTGACGAACACGCCGGCCGCCGGCACGATCAACATCCTTTATGACGACACGGACCACGTGCAGCACACGGCCACGATTTAGCACTTATGCGTGGCCGTGCTCTCATGCTACATATTAGCGAAACATAAAACCGCAGTTTGGAGAGGGACTTAAATGAAGCGTTGTGCAAGATTGCTGGCTTCGGCCGCGGCGCTGCTGTTGGCTGGATCGACGG
Organism: Mesorhizobium sp. CNPSo 4688; assembly: GCF_057784295.1. Taxonomy (NCBI): domain Bacteria; kingdom Pseudomonadati; phylum Pseudomonadota; class Alphaproteobacteria; order Hyphomicrobiales; family Phyllobacteriaceae; genus Mesorhizobium; species Mesorhizobium sp. CNPSo 4688. The sequence goes on along the minus strand of NZ_JBWLUY010000040.1, from coordinate 20,477 downwards.
GCTTCGCCGCCGACATCATCGAAGGACCGGTGGCCGACTATTGCCGCACGGTCGGCACGTCGAACCTGGTGCTGAACGACAACATCGTCGATCTCAAGTCCGAGGTGGTGAAGCTGATGGACGAGTCGGTGGCTGTCGCCAACAGCTCGGAATGGATCAACTCTTCGCGCCCCGCCTTCGTCTGGGCATCGGAAGCCAAGGTCGCCTGCGGCATGGCCTATGGCTATCTCAAGACGAACTACAAAGACGAAGACACCCTCAACAAGTGTGAATGCTTCCACGACCGCATGGTCGAGTACATGAACTGACCGGAAGGGATCTGGCCGTGCCGGTTGGCTGACCCGATGGTCGGCGGACGATCGACGAAGGCGATCGCTGCGGCGATCGCATTGACCGGTTTTGGTCAGCTTGCCACGCAAGCCCGCGCCAACTGGCTGGAACGACCTGGCCTGGAGAGATCAGCACCGTCCGGCTTGACGCGGCCGGCCCGCTGCGATGTCGCCCCGGAATGGACGCGCGAGACATTCAAGGCATTCGCGACATGCCAGGCATCGCTGTACGGCCTGGAGCCGGTGCTGGCGCACGCGGTGATGGAGATCGAAAGCGGTTTCGATCCCGATGTGCACGGCGCCGACGGCGAAGTCGGCTTGATGCAGGTGATGCCGGGAACGGCGCGAATGCTCGGCTTTCGCGGTTCGCTCGACGAGCTTGGTGCGCCGGCGACCAACATCGCGCTCGGCGTCAGATATCTGGCGCAGGCAAACAGCCTTGCCGCAGGCGATCTCTGCACCACCGTCATGAAGTATCGCGCCGGGCACGGTGAAACCCGGTTCTCCGAACTTTCGGTCCGCTACTGCCGGCGTGCGCGTGCGATCCTGGCGAGAGAAGGCGTTTCTGTTGCCGGGCCGCTACCGGTGGCGACGTTTGGCTATTCCGCATTCCCGACAGCAGGAGATGATGGCGCCCCTGCCCCGGGGAAGCGGATTTGCGTGCGCCGGCTGTTCGTGCCCGGGCCGCGATACATGAAATGCGCCGACTATCGAAGCGCCGGGCAAGCAAAGGTGATCAAGGCGCTCCGGGCAAGACTCTTCAACGGTTAGAGCAGTCCACCGTTTCGTGGAAACGGCGAACTGCTCTAATTCCTTGTTTTGACGCAATTCCGGGCGGAAAACCGCTTCACACTTTTCCTGGAATTGCTCTAAACCACGGTCCAGCAATTACAAGGACGGCGACGCAAGTCTGCCGTAAGATGAATGGGATGAGACCGGACAAACAGCCGGCGGGATATGGGGAGGCATCATGGAATCTGGCCGGCAGGGCCACAGTTCGTGGACATGGGCGATCGTCTTTGCGCTCGCGGGCATAATATCGGGCTGCCAGTCGAAAGGCAGCGTCTCGGATGCGCTCGATCCGGCGGCGATCGCCGCGCCTGGGGCGCCGGCCGCCAGCGCCGTGGCCGGCCCGGCCCAAGCCACGCAGTCGCTCGGCACCGGATCGACGAAGGTCACGATGCTGCTGCCTTTGTCGGCCCCAGGTAACGTCGGCGAAAGCGGCAGAAAGATGCTCGATGCGACCAAGCTGGCGATGGCCGACCTTGGCAATGCACTGCTCACGGTCACGGTCGAGGACACCAAGGGCGACAGCGCGCACGCCAGCGAATTGGCGGTGAAGGCGATCACCACCGGAACCAAGATCGTCATCGGCCCGGTCGAGCTTGGGGCCGCTCAGCACATAGCCAAGCTGTCGGGATCGCAGCGGCCGCCAGTGCTGGCGCTGGCCGACAATTTCGCCGGTGGCCCGGGCGTCTATGCGGTGCGCCTCAGCGAGGCCGACAGCGCGGCCGCGGGCGCGGCCGGCCTGGCGGCCAAAGGCAGAAAAAAGTTCGTGCTGCTCGTCGCGGCCGGCGCGAATGCCAGCGCGGTTGAAAAACGGGTCGCCAACAGCCTCAGCATCTATGGCGCGACGCTCGCCGTCACCCTTCCGTATTCGGCCGGTGACGGCGGCACAAAAGCGGTCAACGACATGGGCTCCCTGGTCGATGCACCCGATGCCATCGTCGTCGCCAGCGGCGACGATAACCCGTCGCAGATCCTTGCGGCGCTCAAATCGAAAGGCATCCCTGGAAAAGCAGTCGCCGTCGTTGGAACCAACCGCTGGCTGGAACATCCGATCGAGCCGCTGTTCGAAGGATCCTACATCGCCACGCTCGACCCAAGCGAAACCGGTCCAATCGCCGACCGCTTCAAGACGACCTACAATTATCCAGCCGACGCCAATGTCGCCTATGCCTATGATATGGTCGCCCTGACAGCGGGGATTGCAAGTGCGGTCGGCCCCGGCGGCTTCAACAAGCAGGTGCTCGAAAATCGGAGCGGATTTCGCGGATCGACCGGCTTGTTCCGGTTTCGAGCGGATGGCTCCAGTGAGCGATCCATGCCCTTTTATCAGGTTCAAAAAGGTGCGCTCAAACTGGTCGCCAAATCGACGTCGGGGTACTGAGGGGCAAGACTCCTTGGGATCTGCTTGAGCTGATGGGCTGGCTGAGGCGCAATCGTTTGGTGGTGTTGCTCGGAAGCCTGCTGCTTCTGACCGGGGTTTTGTTGATCGTCCGAGCCGCCGATCTGCTTTCCATCGATCGACCGGTACCAGCGCCACGCCAATCCATCGACGATGGCCAGCCAACGCGACCGGCTGCGACCGTCGCCAATACGCCATGGCGAGGACGGGCACGCAAAATTGCTCAGGACCTTATCGCGCCGCCACAACTTGATCCGGCGCAAATCGAACGGGCAGAGCCGCGCCCACCGCTCAGCGAGCTTGGCCTGGCAGCAGCTGCAGGGATGCAGATGCCAAAGGATTGGCCAGCGGTCCTGCTGTACCAACCGGTTGTCACCTCGTCGGCGACCTTCGAATCCATGGGACGCACCGTCGCCATCAGCGGGGTCCAGGGCATCGACCTGGACAAGGCCTGTTCGTTTCGCGACGTCGCCTGGCCTTGCGGCCAACGTGCTCGGGCGGCTTTCAATTCCTGGCTGCGCGGTCGGGCGCTTAAATGCGTCGTGCCGCCGGAGATCGATCGTTTCGCCATTGCCGCACCGTGCAATTTGGGCAAACAGGATGTCGGTGCCTGGCTGGTTTCCAACGGCTGGGCGACGGCTTTGGCAAGTGGCATTTACGGCAAGGCGGAGGCAGTGGCCAAGGGTGCCGAGATGGGCATATTCGGCCCGCCACAGTAGCCGACAATTCGGTGTCGCTACCGTTGCCAGCACGGCCTTGCATTGAAGGCCAGGTTTCGGCCAATGGTAGGCGATTGCGCCATTACTCAAATTGTATGATTCCTCGAAACTGAATGTGCAGCACCATGGCCTATGGTAGTCGATCAGGCGGGAGATTGACTAATGATGACACCGATGGCGAATAGATCGCCCCAGCAATGGAAAAACGTCGCATGGCTTACCGCCTTGGGATCGGCGGGAATTTTGCTGCTTTCAGTTGGCCTCAACTATCTGCTTCTGTTCTCGGAAGCATTGACGCCGTTCGGCCGCAGCATGGCCACAGCGATCCTGTTGCCGGTCATTATAGGTGGCCCGCTTTTCCTGTTCATTGGCTTGCAGCGGATCGAGCTCGGCCATTATCGAAGAGAACTCAACAAGTCGGCGACCTTCGACAGCCTGACAGGCTGCCTCAACCGCACAGTCTTCACGTCGATGGTCGAAAGGAGAACAACCAGGCAGGAATCGTCCGGTCCAAGATCCGGCGCCTTCCTGGTCGTTCATCCCGAACACATCAGATCCATCAATCTGCGCTTCGGGCTGGGCTGGGGTGACGAAGCCTTGCGGCTCATAGCCGCGACCATCCAGTCATCGGTGCGCAAGGAAGATCTGGTGGGCCGCATCGGAACCTCCATGTTCGGGGTCTTTCTGCCCGGTGCGACAGAAGACGACGCCAAGGAAATCGGCGAGCGTATCCGGGCGCGCGTGGCGCAAGCCTATTTCGCGCCGAAAGGAACCGAGGATACCCTGACCATCAGCGTCGGCGGCGTGGTGTTTGAAAACGAACTGGAATTCGAAGAGATGTTCCGGTCGGCGGAATCGCTGCTATCCGGTGTCGAGCACAAGCCTGGATTTCAATTGTCGCACCTGCGCCACTAACTCTGAAGCGCCGCCTATATCCGGTCGATAATCTGCAGGGCGGTCCAACCGCCCAGGGCCTGGCCAGCACGTTTGCCTCATCCGTACTGCCGTTCAATTCGCGATAGAGCCGGTCCGAGAAGAATCCGTTCTCGTCAGTCACGCGACACGGACAGCCCCGTGAGAAGCGGCGCGTACGCGGCGAGCCTGCGGGATACGAACTCGGTGAAGAGCCGCACGCGCTTCGTCTTGCGTGTCTCGCCCTGTGTGAGAAGCCAAAGCGTTCCGTACATGTGCAGTTCGGTACCCGGCACCCTCACCAGCAAGGGGTCGGCATCTCCGACGAAGCACGGCAGTGTCGTCATCCCGACCCCTTGCCGTACAGCAGCGATCTGCGCCTCGCCGTCCGTGGTCCTGAACGGAACCCCCGTGGTGCGAACCTCGCGGGCCCAATCCGGGATTCCATGACTGCTTATGACGATCCACCGGATGGGATCAGGCGCGCCCGCACTCCGCGCTGTTGGTCGATCCCGGGACATGTAGACGCCTCCGAACAGCTCCGGTCCCTTCAGGCCGTGAAGATTGAGCGGTAGGGTTTTGCGGTCGTAGACGACGCGAATCGCGACGTCGGCCTCTCGGTTGGTCAGATTTGCCAGCTCGCCGGACGACAAGATTTCCATCTCGATGTCCGGATGGAGACGCGCGAAATCGGCGAAGTCCGGCATGAAAAGGTGTGTCGCGAGGGTCGGTGCCAACGTCACGCGCAGAAGCCCGCGCACGCTCTGGTCGCGCCCGAAGACGCGCGTCTCCAGCTGGTGCGACGACGCTTCCATCTGGTTCGCGAGTTCGAGGACCTCCTCGCCCGCAGCCGTCAGGCGGTAGCCCGAAGGCAGCTTTTCGAACATCTGCGCCCCGAGGCGTTCCTCGAGCTGGGCGATGCGTCGCAGCACGGTTGAATGATTCACGCCGAGGTGCGCGGCAGCAGCCCGCACCGAGCCTCCGCGTGCCACGGCAAGAAAGTAACGAACGTCATCCCAGTCGATCATGGTGCAATCCCGCACCGTGCGGTGCGCCTTCCAAAGCCCGTGTCCGACACATCGAACAGCACCTCGTATGTGGGTGGCGCGGGGCGGCTATCATAGCCCATACCTGCAAGTGCAGCCTAATCCTGAATGGCGAAGACCGATCGTCGGCTTTGGCGTCATCGTCCAACCGGATCGATTTTGCACCACCGATATGCGCGTTTCCGCACTCAAACGCAGACCCCGACGGACCCATTTTGAAGATCTCGGGGCGTTCCCGAATGACCAAGGCGGAAGCCTGGAAGGATGCACGACATGACCAGACTGAATGGAAAGACCGCCGTCATCACCGGCGGCGCCACCGGCATCGGCCGCGCCGCGGCAAAGCGCTTCGTCGAGGAGGGCGCCTTCGTCTTCATCTTTGGCCGCAGGCAAGAAGCGCTCGACGCCGCTGTGGCTGAACTCGGGCCCAATGCCCGCGAGGTGAAAGGCTCGGTCTCGAATGAGGCCGACCTCGACCGACTCTACGCGGCGGTGAAGGCCGAGCGCGGAAGCCTCGATATCGTCTTCGCCAATGCCGGGGCCGGAGGCCCGCTGCCGCTCGGCCAGATAACCGCCGAGCACATTGACGAAACCTTCGACACCAATGTGAAGGGCACGATCTTCACGGTCCAGAAGGCGTTGCCGTTGATGGGCCCGGGCGGTTCGATCATCCTGACCGGATCGAGCGCCGGCACCACGGGCGCTCCGGGGTTCACCGCCTACAGCGCGAGCAAGGCGGCAGTGCGCAATCTCGCGCGGACCTGGGCGGAGGACCTGAAGGGCACCGGCATCCGGGTCAACGTGCTGTCGCCCGGAGCGACGGCGACCGAACTCGCGAAGGAGGCGCTGGGCGAGGAAGGCCAGAAGGCCTACGGCGCCATGACTCCGCTCCAGCGCATGGCCGATCCGGCGGAGATCGGGGCCGTGGCCGCCTTCCTCGCATCGTCGGACAGCAGCTTCATGACTGCCAGCGAAGTCGCCGTTGACGGCGGCCTGGCACAACTCTGATCCCGATGCGGGACCACGCTTCTCAAACTTTACGAAAAACCAAAACACACGACCAAAGGTGAAAGATTATGAAAAAACTCGAAGGTAAGGTTGCAGTCATCACTGGCGGAAGCAGCGGGATTGGCTTGGCGACGGCCAAGCGCTTTGTAGAAGAAGGTGCACACGTCGTAATCACTGGGCGACGAGAGAAAGAGCTGAAGGAGGCCGCAGCCTTCATCAAGAGTAATATTACGACGGTCGCGGGCGACGTGTCTCGCTTGGAAGATCTGGACCGGCTCTATGCCATCGTGAAAGAGAAACATGGTCACATCGACGTTCTCTTCGCGAACGCTGGCGCGGGGACAATCGCACCGCTCGCAGTAGCTACTGAGGTCCATTTCGATCAGACCTTCGACGTGAACGTGAAGGGGCTGTTCTTCACGGTGCAGAAGGCCCTTCCCCTCTTCAAAGACGGCGGTTCGATTATTCTGAATTCTTCGGTTTCGAACGTGTTGGGGTTGCCGGGGTTTAGCACATACGCCGCGAGTAAGGCGGCAGTGCGCAACTTCTCGCGCGCTTGGACTCTAGAGCTGAAAGACCGCAAAATCCGAGTGAATACAATGAGCCCCGGAGCAATCGAGACCCCCGCGTTGGAGACAACAACGGGCCTTACCCCTGAGCAAGCCGAGCAAGCGGTCGCCCAGTTTGCTTCACAGATCCCAATGGGTCGCAGGGGCAAACCAGAGGAAATCGCGGCTGCTGTCACGTTCCTCGCCTCCGATGATAGTTCTTACATCACCGGTGTGGATCTCGCCGTTGATGGCGGCATGGCGCAGGTCTGACCCCGGCGCGGTCCCGTGGCTGGCCCTTCAGCCCCGTCAGTAGTGACCCCGCTTCTCAAACGTTAGTTCCGACACAAGATAGGAGAAACACTATGAGCTACGCACTTATCGGCTTCGGCAAGATCGGTCACGCTCTCGCCAAGGCATTCGCCCGCAAGGGCATCGAAGTGTCCGTGGCAACCACGCGTGACCCGGAAAGCTTTGCATCCGACGCGGCCGCGATCGGACCCACGATCATCCCCAAAACACTGGCGGAAGCGGTCAAGGCGGACATCATCCTTTTGGCTGTCCGTTTCGAGTCGCACCCAGAGGTCGCGAAGGCGCTCGCCAGCTGGCAGGGGAAGACCATCGTCGATGTGACCAACGCCTACGGCGTGCCTCCTGAAAAACTGGGGGGACAGCCTTCTTCCAAGTTCGTTGCACAGGCATTCTCTGGTGCAAAGCTGGTCAAGGGCTTCAACCATCTGGTCGCTGCCGTCCTTGACCAGGATCCGGCCGTGCATGGTGGCAGGAGGGTCGTATTCCTGGCGAGCGACGATGACGACGCCGCGGCGGAGATTGGTGTGCTTGCGGAAAAGCTCGGTTTCGCGCCGATCAAACTTGGCGGGCTTTCGGAAGGCGGATTGCTGGTCCAGGCGCGCGGAAATAGCTGGGGTCAACTGATCTTCAAGGACCTGGTCAAGTTCGACTGATGAACACGACGTGCCCACCAGCAGAGCTGCGATGCACGGATCGGATCGACCACGATGCGATCCGTGCGAAATGGAGAAATTCCCATGAGCATTGAGAAGAACGTCCAGACGGTGAAGGACTTCTTCGCCGCAATCGGCCGCGGCGACAGGGAGGCTCTGCTGGCGCTGGCCGCCGAAGACATCGAGTGGATCATTCCGGGCGAGGACTGGCCGTTGGCCGGAACGCGCCACGGCCACGCCGGGCTGGCGGCTTTGCTTGAGACGGCATCCAAGTCGATAGAAACGTCCACGGAACCCCGGGAGTTCGTGGCGCAAGGAGACCGGGTCCTCGTGCTCGGCTTCGCGAGGGGAAGGATCAAAGCCACGAACAAGACGTTCGAGGACGACTGGATCTTCGCCATCACGGTCCGGGACGGTAGACTGACCAACATCCGTGAATACGTCGACACGCAAGCACTGGCGCGGGCCGCGCAGATGGACGCGTCCGGGCCGCCGTAGCGCTGGCCACGTGCGGCCATCGGTTCGGGGTAGACGGTGGATCAGCCGTGGATTGCCCCCTCGCACGCCGCAGCCAGTCGAATGCCCAACCCTAAAGGAGATTCCGATGTACGAACAATCCAAACTATCCGAATTGATCCGGTTCGCACGTGTCGATGCGGGCTCCACTGTCATTGACGTCTACCCAGGCGACGGCGATTGGACGCGCCTGTTCTCCGACGTCGTGGGCCCCGAGGGTCGGGTCTACAGCTTCGTGTCGGCCGAGGTCGCCGACTTCAAGAACGACCCGGTTGGCCGCATGCGGACACTCGCGAAGGAACCGGGCCGAGAGAACGTCGAAGCCGTCTCGGCGGACCTCGTGGCGATGCCGGAGGTCACGCAGCCAGCAGATGTGCTGTGGCTGCACCTGTTTTACCACGATCTTCACACTGCCCTAATGCAGAAGAAGGGTGCGACGGCGGCCGACTTCAATCGAGCTGTCTACAAGCGGCTGAAGCCCGGTGGGTCCTACGTCATCGTCGACCACGCCGCCGCCGCTGGGTCGGGCACGAGCGACACCCAGGCGCTGCATCGGATCGACCCTGCCTCTGTTCGCGAGGAGGTGGAGGCGGCCGGCTTCGTACTGGATGCGAAAAGCACAATGCTAGCGAACAACGACGATCTGCACTCGATCAAGGTGTTCGATCCCTCGATCAAGGGCCAGACCGATCGCTTCGCCTATCGGTTCGTGAAGCCCTGACAAGTCCCGGCGCCGACTTCATGTCGACCTCCCCAATGGGGTGCAAACAAGCCCATCGAAGACATCGAGGCAACCTGCTTGCCGCCACGAAGTCGGCTTGGCATGAGCTCGTCTGGTGGGGCGCCGGCGATGTCGGCGAGCATAAGACCTCGATGCTGCAGGATCTCGAGCGCGGCCGGTCGATGGAGATCGATGCGCTGGTGATGGCAGTCCAGGAACTTGGCCGGTTAACGGACAAGCCGACCCCGACGATAGATGCCGTGCTGGCGTTGCTGCGGCGGCTGGCGGTGGAGCGCGGGTGTTACGGGTGAGGAGGCGCGGATGAGCCCGAAGGATCGGACAAGGCCGTTGATTTTATTGACCCTTTAGTGGACCAGAATTGCGAACGCTCCCGCATTGTTCCGTACGGGCCCGTGGCCGTCACGTGATGCGCAACAGTTCGCGCAGGCGGACCGGCAGTCGCGGCGAGGCTTGAAGCTCCGCACAACTCGCCTCCCATAGCTTCAGATACCCTGCGATCGGTACACCTGTGCGGCCGGGCCAACGGTTGAGTGCGCCCAGCGCCTCGACACAGTCCGGCGCGCGGTCGTATTCGGCGAGGATAGTCACCGACATCGCCTGGGCGAATGGATTGAGGCCGGGTATTTCGATCTCGCTGCGACGGCCGGCGAACCACGCCGCGGCATCGCCCGTGAGCCCTTGGCTGACGGCAAGCGCGGTATAGCCTCGGATGATATTCTGGCGATACTCGGCAATGGCATCGCCGAACGCGTTGTCGCCGGCAAAGGGCGGGCTCTCCTTCCAATCCCTCGCCAGACGCCCCAGGCCACGCAGCGAGAAGGCCTCCACCATCGCTTCCTCGAGCCATTGGCAGGGCGGTGCAGGCTTGGCGTCGGCCTGCCAGCTGTTGGCCGCGACATGGCCGAGTTCATGGCCGAACTGATAGGCGAGTTTCGACCAGTCCCGTTCACCGATGTCGACAATAATCCACGCCATGGTGCTGCCGTCCGGATGTAGCCACACGGCCGGCGAGCCGGACGCGTGCCTGTCGACGCGAAGCCGCGTCGGCTGGCGATCGGAGACCAGCCGGACGCCATCCAGACAGGCGTGCCGCATGATCTCGACGACCTGATCGGCTGAGCGTGGGACCATGTGGCCCCAATCGCCGGCGAGTTCGATGGGGGCGGTAAGGAGGGAGGAAGGGGTGGCAAAGGGTGGCATGGACACCGCGTAGCTTGTTCCCGCTCTTGCCGGCCGTGTCAACGCCACCGGGAAGCTGCTTACCGATGCGCTTGCAAGCAATGTAAAGAAATCTCGTCGCCGCACTTGAATTCCCAACGTCTGAGGTCCGAATTTAAATAAGATCTAGGACGGCAAAGGTTCGGCACGCACAGTGCATATCAAACGGGTTTGGATTCAGCTTGGACCATGTTTTTGGAGTCTGCGCGCTTCAACCAGGCCCTTCGCGATCATTGCTTGCGCTACAGCCTGGTCGCATCGCTGAACTCTATGCTCGTCGTTTGAAATCTCAAAATTCTTCCCGGCCGCGGAGGTCGGAAGACAACTTCCCTATTCCTCTTCGGCACCCACTCAACTCAAAAGCCTCAGGTAATCCAGATAGGCCTTCATTCGAGTGGGCTTGTCTTCGTTTCTTGCCCAATTGAAATGGACCAGCCCTCGTCGGTCGCTTGAGAAGGCCTCAGCGGATCCCAAAAAACGACAGGTGCCGCGCAACGTTTTATATTCTCCCAACCCCGTTTTCACCAAAACATAATTGAGAAATGGTTGGTCGCCAAACCACTTAGCTAGCGACTCGTTAGGAGGAGAATTGTATAGATCAAATACAAGTCCACCAATTGTACTAAACATGTAATAGTCTGGAAACCCTATGACTCCGGAATTCGCCAACGGAAAAATTTTATCATGACAGCTGAAGTCCGATCGAATGATTTCCAACCCCCACCAGTTTCCAATTCTCCGGCCATCAACGATGTCTACGACCTTCTGGGACGACATCTCGGGGTATGTTTCGTCTTCCGTCACCACGCAGGCGCCAGACGCTCGCCAAATTTTATGCAACATCGAATAAATGTCCAAATCGAATACTATGTCATTATCGAAATATACTATCGGAGAAAAGTCATTCATAGAAAAACCGCCATTAATGTAACGTTGGGAGTAATTTCTATGATTTATAGCCGCCAGAGAGACCTGGTTGAAAGCCTCCTCGGGAATGTATCTCTCCACCTCCGATTCAATTCGATCCGTAAAAATTAGAATCTTTCCTTTGTATTTCCCATACAAAATTAAAGACCTAATAAATATTAGCAAGCATTCATAGTAAATATCGCTGCCGTAAACGACAGTATATATCAACGGTAGGGGTGCCGGTGCTGCTTCAGCTAACTTACCAGATTCGTCTACAATATATCTTGCCATGATCGGAAAGACTCTCATCCATCAAAAAAGGCTATTGCGCCCGTATGCCAGAGAGATGGCAATATTTTAATCAATTTTGCCGCCTATTCGCTATCATCTCGTTGAGAAGTCCGAACTCGTCTTCGCTCATTATTTGATGTGAAATAGCAAATATATTGTTTTCCCAATCCTGCATGGGCAGCCAATGGTAACCGGCCTTACCCAGTAAAGTTTTGGTGGTATCTAACTCATCTTCTGAAATATGCTTTCCTTCAAATATGACGAGACTCGGATGAATTTTTTGAAACGGAAAGCTTCTAACTATTGTAGCGTCGTACCCCTCTGCATCTACCATAAGAAAATTTACGTCATCGACCTCGAGTTCATCGATTATTCCGGAGATCGTTCTCGCCTCGATGGCAATTTCATTGATCATGCCTTCCAGGCCAGGAATCAGATCGCGGTGTGTCAATATAGTACTCTTATCAAATGACGATAAGCCGTAGTACCAAGGGGTCGGTGGATTTTCCATTTTCTTTACTTCATAGAAAGGAATCTTTTTCCGATCTTCTGTGGGGTGAATTGCAAGATTTAGAAGTTGCAGGTTTGGTCGTCCGGCGTAGCGCTGTTTCAATTCGTCGAAGATAAACGGGACCGGTTCGATAAGAATCGCGCTCCACCTAAATTTAACTATGGCGTCGTACAGAAGACTGCCGTTGTTGGCCCCGATCTGCAGCAGTTTAACCGGTTTACGGCTGATACGAGAAAATAGCTGGTCGCGGATGAGAGCCTTTATCGGTTCGGATTGCATCTCGTCTCGGCGACGATGAAAGAAATCTAGATTACTTGTAAGCCGCTGATTGCCCGGTTCGAGCTCGCGCGCCTTCTGCCCCCACTCCACAGCTCGGTCCATGGCGTTAAGGCGCCACGCTGCGATCGCACCTAGATCGTACAGTCGAAAGCCCCAGCAGTTTGTATCGTCCAGATAGCTGCCGGTGCGTCGCGTCTTCTCGATGCCGTTGGTGCAAGCCCAGAAGAGATTCAGCCAGTCCGCCCTACCGTGGAATTCCTCGGCAAGGTCGAGCCAGATTTCACGGCGGTGCGGCGCTTCCATCCGGGCCTTGTCCAGCCAGGGCAATCTCTGCTCCGGCCGCATGCGCGCGATGTAGCGCATAGCTTCGGATCTTTCTTCCGCCCACTTGCTTGTCGGCAATTCAAGGTAGCGCTCAAGCAACGGAATGGCCCGCTCTGGTTGGTTGGCCCACATCAAGTCCCGCCCGAGCCAGAAGCAGATCTGCGCGTCGTCGGGGTCTTCCTTGTGCGCCACCTCCATCAGCGGCAGGTAGCTGCTCCTCGTTGGCTTGGCGAGATCCTGCACCTCGAACATGACGATGTCGCTGCTGTTCGCGGTTACTTCCGTTTCTCCGGTGAAGACCAAGGCTTCGTGGACAGGCCGCCTGAAGCGATATCCCCAGCGGTGGTGAAAATTCTTCGCCGGCCAGCTTCGCAGCGGCGTGGGGTCATCGACACTTGATCTGTACACCGTCTGACAAAAGAGGGCTGTGGTCTCGGGCTGCCAAGCCGCCTCAAGCTTTGCTCGCCAGCCGGGTTCGAGAAACCGGTCCATGTCCATTGTGCAGCACACATCGACGTCGGGCGGGATCAAGGCCATGGCAGCATTACGCGCGTCGTCGAAACGCCATGGGCGGACCGCTATCCTGTGTACCGTCACGCCTGCCTTGGTCAGTCGTTCCACAGTGTCATCCGTGCTGCCGGTATCGACCACAATGCGATAGTCGGCGTCGACGGCCGAATTGGCCCAGCGCTCCGCGTTTGCGGCCTCGTTCAGCGCGATGGTGTAGACAGCGACCTTCAAACCCAACCCTCCTTTACGCGCGCTGGCTTAAGACCGCGTCCGGCGGACATGCCCGGCGCGACCCTTGCGGATAGCGACCAGGCCACCCAGCAGCTTCGCCCGGTTCAACTCATAATGGCTGTCGAAGAACAGTATCTCGGCGAATTGATCGGCAAGCGCGCTCACACCAAGCGGATCGACCGAACGCGAGCTGCCGTGCTGCTGGATCTCCCGCAGCAGGGTCTTGGTCAGCGTGATCTTGCCAAGGTCCTCACCTGGTGGCTGCCAGTCGAGGTCTTCGAGGAAATACCAACCGCCCTCGGCGAGCAGCGGGAAGAACTCGCGCAGTGTCAACTGCTCGTCGAACGAGGCGTGGCTGCCGTCGTCGACGATTACGTCGAGCGATTCCGGTTCGAGCTTTGCAGCGACGCGGCGCAGATCGTCCAGCTTGGATTGGTCCCCGACAAACGACTTGAACCGTTCATTGTTGAGCTGCGAAAAATCCGTCAGGTCGAGCCCGATAACCTGGCAGAATGGAAAATAGCTCTGCCACAGCGAGACGGATGGAGTCTCGGTCTGATTGCCCTCGGCCAAGCCACGGCACAGGCCGATCTCCATCAACCGCCGCATCGACAAGCGCCTGGGCGACAACAACCGATCATAAACCCTGGCATAGGCGTGTCGGTTACCGGTGTGCCTGTTCTTGTCAGTGTTAAAGCGGTCGGCGAGGCTTGTGAGACTTGGAAAGCTGTCGAGCGGATTGATCAGCTGCGAAATTAGCGGCGCGCCCTCGCCGCCCGGACGGGCCTCATTGCGTGCCGTCCACAGGTGGATGCCGAACACCCGCTCGTCGTTCAGATAGTCAGCCAATTCCGCAGTCGGTTTCTCGAACCGGTCGATCTCCGTCCAGTCAATCGGGTTGAAGAACATCGGGCTGAACACGCATTCCCGCAGCGCGGCTCCTGGGTCGGAGGCAATATAGTCGGACAGGAGCTTGGGGCCGATATCGCCGAACTCCCTGCCGCTGGCATCATGGAAGCGCGAGATCGACATCTCGTACAGCGCCCTGAGGTGGCCGCTGTAGGGTTTGGCGTAGATGACGTTGCCGCAAATGAAGTGGCCCTTGTGCGATCCGCGCCATTGCAAATTGAAGAAATGATCGCCGCGGAAGGGGAAAGGCCGTAGCAGGATGACGTCGGAATCCATCCAAAGCCCGCCATGCTCGTAAAGCACCGCATAACGGAAAATGTCACTGAAATACCTGATCTCCGAGCCCGCTACGATCCGCTCGAAAAAAGCACGCGGCATGACATCGTCGGCATTGCGGACTTCGATCCCGTGCGGAACGAGGAACGTGAGCTTCTCGGGTGCGTAGCTCCACACCCGCACCGGATGGCCTGCTGCCCGCATCGAGGTCGTGGCGGCAATGAGGGTACGATGCTCGGCCTTGTCCGACATCACCTGGTAGAAGCAGTTGATCTGCGGAAGTGCAGTGTCGTCGTTGCCAAGGAAGCGAGAAATCCGGGCGTCGAACTGGCGCGATCGTTCCCGTCGTTCCAGCGGAGAATCGACGTCGCGCAGAAACGGCGCCAGCTCATGAAAGATCTCATCGGTCGACTTCACGCCGCCGGCGCCGAGGTTCTTGCGTTCCGACGGCGCCAGGCTTGCATCACCCACGGCTCCGTCGTCGGTGCGGTAAGGATTGATCCCTGTTTCCATCAGCGGAGAGCCATGCACGGAGGCTAGCGTCAACCCAGACGGCGTATCTGCCTTACCCGATGGCAGGCTCTCCACATCCTCCAGCAGCGACCTCACCTCCGCCTCTTCGACGGTTGCGATCCAGGACTCACTGCCGGCGACGCTGTAGGAAATCAGCAAACGATTTTCGCCCGGGTGCCACGCCAGCCCGGCGGCGAATTCAACGCCCTTTTTGTCGAAGAAGAACGGACGGCTTACCTTTCGCAAGATGTTTGCTTCGTCGAACCAGACGAACCGGTGCAGGTAATAATGTCGCTTCTCCGCGGTCCGCCACTGTACTTCATGGATCAGGGCGAGCCACCCGCCGGCAAATTTGATCAGCTGGGTTCCGCCCCTGAACCGTTGTGCGGCAATCGCGGGAGCGGTCTCGCTGACAGTGGCACCCCGCTCGTCGACGATCCGGGTGGGATCGCATAGGCAGATGAACTGCAGCGTATCTGCCGCTCCTTCCACCATGCCGAGCTTGACTTGCGGCATCCAGTTCTTTTCGTGCCCTCGCGGTCCGGCCGGATGCAGCACGCGCCAGTCAGCCAGCCGGCAGGCGCCACTCTCGTCGATGCGCGCGACGACCTGCTGGCACCAACCCTCCTGTGTCAGCCCGCGCACGCACGAGACGCCCCACAGCGCATCCCGCCAGGCAAACAGGCGCATGTCCTCAAATCCGAGAACCCGCCCATTAGCGGGCTCCGGCATGTCAACCGGCGGCAAAATCTCGCTTGCGGACTGGATGGCGAGTTTATCGCTCAGTCGAAGCAGAAAGTTGCGCGTGTGAACCGGTCGCCCGTCAGGCGTGTCAGACAGGAGGTCGTCGTCGGCCAAGGTGTAGTTCACCGTTTGCTGCAAGAGCACGATGTGCTCGCCCAATCGAGCCACTGATGGGTTTGACGGCCGATAGCCATCGGGCGCCGTGAAGCCGACCGGACGTGCGTTGAAGGACGGCATCACTGTCTTGGCCGGCTGGACATAGAAGAACAGGTTGGACCACGCCAGTTCCCTGGGGCCGTCGCCGATGGTCCGGTTCAACGCCAGCCAGTTGCACGCCGCGAAACCGCGGTCCTTGCGCACGGGATCGCGCGCGTAGTTTGCCGCAATGGAAAATTCTTCCAGCAGGCCTGTCGTGTAGATGTGGTCCTCGATGAACAGAATGTCGTGCTCCGGTCGCCTGATCGCCAGCCCCGCTTCGGAAAACAGTACGCTGGCGGCGTTCATCCCCTTCTCGCGGTAGAACCGGGCCAGGTCATAGAGCGGCTCGGCACGATGCGGCCGTTGATTGAAGGCGGCGAGCGCCTGCTGAATAAAGCCAGGCTCGTCGCCAAGTTTGCGCAGACAGCGCGCCTCTTGCAATCGGGCGTTCCACGCCTCCTCGTCCCAGCCGCCCATGGCGGCGCGTTTGGCGTAGGCCACCGCTGCCTCCGCCGTCCGCCCGGCATCGCGATAAGATTGCGCCAGGTAAAACCAGTAGCGCTGGTTTTCCGGATCCTTATCAAGTGCCTCCAGCAAAAGCCTGGCATCGCGTTCGAACTTGTCGACGCGATTCGATCCGCTGGCGTGGTCTTTGTACCAAGCGCTGCGCAGTTCCTGCACGCCACCGGGCACGTCGAGATATTCGTGGGTCACCCCGTGGTAGCGAGCGCCGGCGTCGCGCTTGACCAGCCGCGTGTTCCAATAAGCCAGGCCGGAATCCGACCGCTGCAGCAGCCGGTAGCCCGAACTGTCGAGGTGCTCGCGGAAGCCAGCATCCTCGACCACCAGTTCCATGTCGGCGTCGTCAAACAACAGATAGTCGTAAGCGAGTGGGGAGGCATAGGCATGATCGAGCGCCGCGTTACGCGCCTGCTCAAAATTATGGAATGGGAATTCGTGCAACTCGCCCGGCAGGTTGCGGGCAGCGAAGAACGATTTGACGAAATCCTGGGTCCCGTCGGTCGAGCCGGTGTCGCCGATGACCCAGCAGTCGATGTGGTCGACAACCGCCCCGAGACAGCGTTGAAGGTTCGCCATCTCGTTTTTGACGATCATGTTGAGACAGAGGCGCTTGCCGCTTGTCATGTGCTGACTATTGGCTCCCCGCAGGACTGCGCGCCGAGGCGGTCACATTTGTGCCAGGATGTCATTTGGGACTGCGATCCGTTCCGATGCGGACGTGTCCGACCTTCATGCCCCATGTGCATTGGCCCCTGCCTCGGCCATTTGCATGACCTCTGTTGCAAAGTATCGCTCATCCCTTCCTTTGCAAACGCGACCTAGCGCCATCCATTGTTAGCCAGCACTTCCCATCGCAGCAAGGGCCTCGCGGTCGCCTTGGACGAAGGGGCGAATAAACCTTCCAATCGGGCCAACGGCTCACGCAAAAGCTTCGCCGCGATATCAAGGGTCCGCCGCTAACGAAGGCGGAGCATCTTTAAGCCCCGGATTTTTCGATGCATTTGGCCGCATGCGCACCATCTCGATGTTTGCCAAGGTACTTAGCCGTGGTTGCGCAATTAACAAATCGTAAACAGGTTATTTACAAGTTGCTAATTTTATAATTTACTAATGCCTTATATATGGGAGGGTTTCCGCGGACCGGGCAGTAGGCCTGTCGGTCCGTGCGTTCTGCGAAGCCAAGAGAGTATCTGGAGCAAGTCACTTCGTGCGTGAGGGCGCAGAGAGTGTTTGGTGGCGTGCAAAGAAGACGTCGTACTGCCTTGAACTCAAGGTCAGCGTTTTCCCAACCTGATGTTCCCTTGCAAGTAGTCGATTCCCTCGCAAGTTGACACGCGTGGTGGGAGTTGGCTGTGGTTGGTGTGATACCAAGTGCGAAACGATGCGCCCGCGACGCAGGTTTCCGCTACGCTCAACCCCTCAACTATCCGCACCTTCTCGCCAGCAAGGATTGCCCCGCGATTGACGGGTATTCCTCGGCGCCTTGTGGACCGCCGCACGCCTGCGAACTCCACGCCCTCAGTGAAGACAAGTGGGACGCCGCTCGATCGAGCGGCACCAAGATGCCGTCAAGCCTTGCGTGTGCGGCTCGTCGAAATGCGCGTCGCCGGTTGGTTCACGGAGCTGCAGGCTGCTCAATGCTCGCGGCTCGAGTGCCGATAGAAGCTGCGACCGGCCTCAGCGAGCGCGGGCTCTCGGCAGCGATAGAAACCTAGACACGAAACAAGACACACAGCGGCACAGTCGCCGCCGACCAAGGAGGACAAGATGAGCTTCATAGCGGGGTTTGCGGTCATGGAAGTTGCCGTTAGAGGCGTCTTGCCCATCGGCGACACGACCGAAAATGTGCCTTATTTTATCCTGGACACGGCCAAGAGCGCCATCGTCGGTCAGGTCATTCTTCCCAAGGCCGCCAAGCGAAGCCTCGCCGTCGCTGTCACCGTCAAGGTTCCGGCCGCAGCCGGCTCATTTGCGATTGGCACGTTTGACGATGGCGGGAATTTCCAGGCCTGCAGCTTCCTCCGCGTAGAGAGCCCCGCTTTCGAACGTCCCGACGGCGCCGTCGGGCCGTCCGGACGATGACCTCTCCCAAGTCCCCTTGTCCCAACCGCTCGCTGGCAAAGCCGGTGGGCGGTTTCCCCTTGAATTGAATTCGAAGCCAACAGGAGCCAGTCATGGCCCGTGCCTCTGAAATTCTTTTTGTCGATCCTTCAGTCTCCGACCTTCAGACAGTTCTCGGCAATGTGCGACCCGATGTCCGGGCTGTCGTGCTGGATGGCCGACGGCCGGCGGCGCAGCAGATCGCCGCCGTGCTCGCAGGGCACGAGGGGCTCGACGCGGTGCACATCATCGCGCACGGCGCGCCTGGCCGGGTCAGCTTCACTGCAGGAGAATGGTCGGCTGCCACACTGAAGGGAGGCGCTGAGGACTTCGCCGACATCGGCAGGGCGCTCGCCGCGGACGGCGAACTGCGGCTGTGGAGCTGCGAGACGGCATCGGGGAATGTCGGCGAGGCCTTCATTGTAGCGCTGGAGGAGGCCATCGGCGCGGACGTCCGCGCATCGAGGTCGCTGGTTGGCGCAGCGGCCCTGGGTGGCGCTTGGGAACTGTCCGCTGGCGGGAGCGGGACGACGCCCCGGCCACCGCTGACCTCAGATGGCGTGGCAAGTTACACCGGAATACTTGTAGCAGGCGATCTGACACTCACGGGCACGATCACCGGACCTGGCAATAGCAGCAATGTCAACACGTATTATCTGGTAGATACATCACTCAATCCTGACACAGTAGTTGGTAGCTTCCAACTTCCATCTGCAACCAACGGACTGGTCTTCGCGTTTGCTGTAACTATAACAATACCTGAAACTACCCACAATTATACCATTTACAACGCCAACTTCGGCGTAATGGGTACACTTGCACCTGGTGCCGGTAATACTTATGTTTTCACGGAAGGTGCTGCCAATCCCACGAACAACAACGACTTCAATGGGGGCAGTTACAACATCACGAGTCAGGTAGGCCCGACAGGCCCCACGGGCGCGACCGGAGCCACGGGTGCGACTGGCGCCACGGGTGCGACCGGAGCAGGTGCGACGGGTGCGACGGGAGCCACAGGCGCGACGGGCGCCACCGGTGCTGGTGCGACCGGCGCTACAGGCGCGACGGGTGCTTCAGGTGGGACCGGCGCGACCGGCGCTACGGGTGCTTCAGGCGGGACCGGTGCGACCGGCGCTACTGGCGATACTGGAGCAACGGGCGCTACTGGCGCGACCGGCGATACCGGAGCAACGGGTGATACCGGCGCAACGGGCGATACTGGTGCCACAGGTGCGACCGGCGATACTGGTGCGACCGGCGATACCGGTGCAACCGGCGACACCGGAGCAACGGGTGATACCGGAGCAACGGGCGCTACTGGCGATACCGGCGCGACTGGTGATACCGGCGCAACGGGTGCGACCGGCGATACCGGAGCAACAGGTGCGACCGGCGATACCGGCGCGACTGGTGCAACTGGCGACACCGGAGCAACGGGTGCGACCGGCGATACCGGAGCCACGGGTGCGACCGGCGATACCGGAGCAACGGGCGCTACTGGTGACACCGGTGCCACAGGTGCGACCGGCGATACCGGCGCGACTGGTGCAACTGGCGATACCGGCGCGACTGGTGATACCGGCGCAACGGGTGCGACCGGCGATACCGGAGCAACGGGCGCTACTGGTGATACCGGCGCGACTGGTGCAACTGGCGATACCGGCGCGACTGGTGATACCGGCGCAACGGGTGCGACCGGCGATACCGGAGCAACGGGCGCTACTGGTGATACCGGCGCGACTGGTGCAACTGGCGATACCGGCGCGACTGGTGCAACTGGCGACACCGGAGCAACGGGCGCTACTGGCGACACCGGAGCCACGGGTGCGACCGGCGATACCGGAGCCACGGGTGCGACGGGCGATACCGGCGCAACGGGCGCTACTGGTGACACCGGTGCCACAGGTGCGACCGGCGATACCGGCGCGACTGGTGCAACTGGCGACACCGGGGCAACTGGAGCCACGGG
>NZ_JBWLUY010000039.1:0-24150 GCF_057784295.1 Mesorhizobium sp. CNPSo 4688 | reverse complement strand
GGGCGGCTTGAGCGCACGTGGGTTCAAAATCGTCACAGGGGGGACAGATACGCCATTCACGATGGTTGACCTCAGAACGCGTGGGCTGACGGGCGATGTCGCGCAGAAGGCATTAGAAGCTCATGGCGTGACAACGAACCGCAATCTTGCGCCGCAAGACAGGGAGCCACCGAATGTCACCTCGGGGCTCCGGATGGGAACGTCCGCAATTGCAGCTCGTGGAATGGCTGATCCGGAAGCATCTGAACTAGCAGAGATCATTGCCAACGTTTTAGATCGATTTGCAGCGAATCCAGGCCAAGGGCTGGAAATCGACGTAGACATTGCCGAACGAGTGTCGACCCTGGCGCAAACGTTCCCGCTATGCCCAACCTAACCAGTGGGGCAAATTAGCGAGTGCATTGTCGATGCAAGCGGCAAGATCGTCCGCGAGAGCAAGGTGGCCACCGAGCCGGTGGCATTGATGCACCGCCCGCACCTCTTGTGCTGCCATCGACTTGCAATGCACCGGTCGGAACCAGCCCAGCCGCATCAGCTGCGCGATTCCGCGCGCGTCGTTGCCGCGTCTCCAGCTGTTCGACCGCAGTCCCGCTTGCTGCATTGCCGCGTAGAGCTATCGCGACAGCTGACGGCACGCAAGCTCATCCAATCGAAGCTGAGAGACGTCGAGAACAGTGTGCGCGGCATTTTGCGTGGCTTCCGGCTGAAGGTCGGCAAGACGACGCCGCGCGGCTTTGTCGGACGCATCCACGGGCTGGTGGTCGGCCATGCGAACCTGAAGATGGTCGCCGCGGGACTGCTTTCGCTGCACGCCGTGATCTTCCGCGAGTTCCAGGCTTTCGAGAAAAAGGTTCCCGCGCTGGTGCGCCTCGATGCCAGAGCCAGGCGGCTGATGTCGACGCCGGGGGTCGGTCCGATCGTCGCGCTCATCGCATCAGCAAGATCGGCGATGGACATCAGCTATCCATGCGACGGGGCTTCGTCTATCTGGCGGCGATCATCGACGTCTTCAGCCGACGCGTGCTCGCCCATCGCGTCTCGATCACGATGGAGGCGGCCTTTTGCGTCGACGCGCTCGAGGAGGCTCTGGCGAGATACGGCAGGCCACAGATCTTCAATACGGATCAGGGCAGCCAGTTCACCAGCCTCGACTTCACGGGTGTGCTGCTGAACGCGAAGATCGCCATCAGCATGGACGGCAAAGGGCGCCTGGCGCGACAACGTGTTTGTTAAGCGTCTCTGGCGGACGGTCAAGTACGAGGAGGTCTATCTGCGCGCCTACGACGGCGTGTCAGAAGCGCGTGCGTCGATCTCCAGATACTTCACCTTCTACAATGGAGGACGCCCACATTCGAGCCTTGACGGGCGCACGCCCGACGAGGCTTACTTCGGCGCGCACGCGATGGCGACGGCCGCATGATCGTCGCCGCGCGATTTTGCTGTAGCTCTGGTCGGGCTTCGCCCTCCCGACACCGCAGCAAAATCGCAAAGCACTGCGTTCAACGTAACCCGGCAGGAAACCACTTAAATTCCGCAGGGCGCTGTCCAAACAAACGAAGCCAGCTCTTGGCCCTACCTTCAGGCCGGTCTCGGCGTTCAGACGTGGTTCTGCGA
Organism: Mesorhizobium sp. CNPSo 4688; assembly: GCF_057784295.1. Taxonomy (NCBI): domain Bacteria; kingdom Pseudomonadati; phylum Pseudomonadota; class Alphaproteobacteria; order Hyphomicrobiales; family Phyllobacteriaceae; genus Mesorhizobium; species Mesorhizobium sp. CNPSo 4688. The sequence continues at coordinate 22,536 of NZ_JBWLUY010000039.1, read as the reverse complement.
TCCACTGGCGCCGTGGCAGAAAGGCACAGTGAAACACCAAACCGCGGCGCTCGCAAATGGCTTCCGAGAGACATCGATCCATTGTCGATCGAGCACCGAGACCTGCACCAGATATGCGCCCATCTCAACTCGAGAACCCGCAAATGCCTCGGCTTCAGAACACCGGCCGAAGTCTTCCGTCAGAAGATACTGTCGGCCAATCGATGAACGCGCTAAACTGCCTCGCTGCAAAGTCGCACTTCAGCTGGAACTCACAGGTGCAGTGGGTTTTACCAAACACCATTGGGAGGAAGCAGCTTAAGTGGGCTGCAGTGTTTCTCGGCTCGATCCGCTCCAGCAAATGCCGGTCATCTAGGGGCAGGGTGAGTTTTCGATCGGGCTGCTGATTCGCTCTTATCTCGCGAGCCGCTGCGGTCGACGAGCTCGATCCTGACCCTACTTGATCAACTCGGCCCTGAGGCTCGACCATGTTGCCAGTGCTGTCTCGACTCTCTGATGCAATCCATCGACAAGCGCCCGTTCCTGCTGCCTGGGCGAAGTGTAGACTTCAAGTTCGTGCGGGAAGCAGTAAGCAGTTGCGAAAGAGTTTGTATTCACCTTTACGAGCGCGGCATCGATGGAGTCCATTTCGCCGGCAAGTTGTGCCAGCTTGGATGAGGAAACGCTCATTTTGCCGACATGAGCCTGGTCCGCCGAGCGTGGGCGCCATTTCCTCAGTTCGTTCATCGCTTTGTGGAGCCGATCGATATCCTTCAATACCGCCGATTGCAGAGCGACCCGTTCCCCGTTCGCCCCTTCCCTCCCAGTTGCGCGGGGATCAATGGCCAAGGTCAAAGGCCGCTCGTAAGTCCTTCCGTCAACATTGAGGCGCACCATGTATCTGCCGGGAGTGACCAGTACGCCGCGAGCGAACCCGCCAAAATAATAAGCTCCCGGCACCTGCTCCGGGTCGCTGGTGCGGAAGTCCCAATAAACCCTGTTCATCCCTACTTCGGTGGGGATCTTGTCCGAACGAACGGTGTCCGTGGCATATTGGGGAGCCTGTTGCTCTTTGCTTGCTTCGATGCTCGAGAGGCGGCGGATCAGCGCGCCATGCACATCCAGAATGTCGAGAGTGACCTCTCCCCGGGGTTTTTTTGTCAGCACATAGTCAATCGCGGCTCCCGGGGGCGGGTTCTTGCCAACGGCGTCGGTTGAACCGCTAAAGGTCCGGGTGCCTACCATGTAAGCGGTCTTGGGCGCTAAGAGCATGGCTTCGCGCTCTCCCGCTCCGGCAGTGATCTGGTGCAGCGGCGTTACATTGTCGAGAATCCAAAAACCGCGGCCGTGGGTTGCGGCCACCAAATCATCATTTTTTACCATGATGTCGTAAATCGGAGTGGCGGGAAGATTCAATTGCAGCGGCTGCCAGTGAACTCCGTCGTCGAGCGAAACGAAGACCCCGCGCTCAGTTGCGGCATAAAGTAACCCTTGACGTGCCGGATCCTCCCGCACCGCATGGACAACGGCATCTTCGGGTAAATCGCCCGCAATGGAGACCCAGGTCCTTCCGCCGTCAGCGGTTTTGAAGCCTGAAGGCTTCCAATCGTCGCATCTGTGACTGTCGATCGCAACATACGCGGCCTCGGCATTGAACCGTGACGGCTCGATCATCGACACGAAAGACCAAGGAGCCACCCCGCCCGGCGTGACGTCGATCCAATGGGTGCCGCCATCACGCGTCATATGGATCAGCCCGTCGTCCGAGCCAACCCAAAGCAGCCCCTTTCTGAGCGGAGACTCGGCAAGCGAGACAATAGTATTATAGCTGCCCCAAATTGCCTTCCACTGCTGTTTGCTTTTGTCATTTCGCGTGAGGTCGGGGCTGATCGCGGTCCAGTTGTTGCCCTGATCGGCCGATTTCCACACCATCTCAGATGCGGCGTACAGCACATCCGGATCATGCGGTGAGAGCATCAGAGGGGGGCTCCACCAGTTGAATCGGTGCGCGAGTTCGGCGCCCACTCCCCAGGGGTCGGGAGCAGTCGAAGCGCTTATATTCTGCCACTGTTCCTTCTGCTTGTCATAGCGGCCGATCATCTCGGCGGTCGTCGAAAAGATAATCATCGGATTACGCGGATCCGGTATGACGAAGCCAGCTTCTCCGCCGCCCGCCGGATACCACGAGCGAGGCCCGATTGCCCCTTCGGTGGAGTTGGAAGCGATTGCTATGTTCCCAGCGTCCTGCTGCGCGCCGTAGACCCAATAAGGAAAACGATTGTCGGCTGCGACATGATAGAATTGGGCGAGCGGCTGATTGTCATATGTCGACCAGGTCTGTCCTTCGTCCATTGAGACGCTGGCGCCGGCGTCGCTGCCGCTGATGATCCGATGCGGGTCGGCTGGGTCGATCCATAGATAATGATGATCATAACCAGGAAATGATGCAGGGGCGAAACTCTTGCCACCATCCGTCGAACGCAGCACCGCAGTATTGACAATATAAATGGTGTCCGCGAAGCGCGGATCGGCAAAAACCTTTCCGTAGTACAAGGGCCTGTTCCGAATTCGCGAGTCGTCGCTAGTCCGGACCCAGTGCTCACCACCATCGTCTGATCGGTAGAGCCCTCCCCTGTCGGGCTCTCCGATTGGCGGGCTACCGAACAGCTTATCCGACCAATCGGCCTCGATCAGCGCGTAGACACGACGCGAGTCCGCGCCAGAGACCGAAACCCCGATCCGTCCTAACGGCCCTTTAGGAAGACCGTTGCCTTTAAGTTCAACCCACGTTCTGCCTCCGTCCTGCGAGCGGAACAAGCCGCTCCCAGGGCCTGACGAGATATCGCCCCACGGACGCATGCTGACCTGCCACAGTGAGGCATAGACAACGTCGGGATTGTCCGGATCATAAGTGACATCTGCAGCGCCCGTGTTTTCGTCGCGATAGAGAACCTTTTTCCAGCTCTTGCCGCCATCGGTGCTTCTGAACACACCTCTTTCTGAATTAGGGCCGAACGGGTGCCCGATCGCAGCCACGAGCACGATGTCGGCATTTCGGGGATCCACGACCAGCTCGCCAATCTGGCCGGTGTCGGACAAGCCGATATGGGTCCAGCTTTTTCCGCCATCGATCGACTTATAGACTCCTCGCCCATTGGTGATGTCGTTACGCAAAGCCCCCTCGCCGGTGCCGACGTAGATTACCTGATGATTGGACGGCGCGACAGCAATCGCCCCAATTGAACTGTCGGGTACCTGATCGAAGATTGGCGTCCAATGTCCTCCATTGTCTTGCGTCTTCCAGACACCGCCCGCCGCCGCGCCGAAGTAAAAGAGACCAGGCTCACCGGGTACGCCGGTCACCGCAGTCACCCGTCCCCCACGAAAGGGACCGATGTGTCGCCAGCGCAGCGCTTTGAACAGGGCAGGATCAATCCATCCGGATTTTTCCGCTCGAGCCGCTTGGAATGTTTTCATTAAAATGAACCTCGTCACCGATTCAGATCACCAGCCGCGCTACTGATCCGGAAGAACTGTATCCCATCGCCGGCGCGGCCGATCTCGCGCGGCCGCGCGGCAACCCATTTCTACTCCCACTGGGCTTCCAGCTGGGAAAGCGTATGAGTCAAAGCGGACGCCCTTGGCTAGGCATTGTAAACTTAGCGACACTCTCCACTGAGCCGTCGCTAAGTTTTGCAGTACCCGGAAGTCTTGCCCGTGGCCGGCACGGTTGCACAATCTCGAGCCAAAAAGAGCTAGCGGCGGGGCTTTGCCGCACGTCGGCGGAGCCATACGCGTGCGGCCACCATCGCTGCGACTACGAGTGCGGCCGCAATGTAAAGCATCTCGGTGGTGCCGTCGCCCCCATCCGGGGCCACGCCGAAAATCCGCTCGATAAAATCCATGTCTGTCTCCTTCCAGGGAATGCTGAATTAGCGTGTCTACAGTACCGAACCGTGTGGCCCCGCAACGAGAGAGTGAGCTGAGGGCTGCCCGCCATATCTTGCTGTCCCGGAAAATTCCGCGGATGGAGCGCGCACGTGGCAGGCCACAACCCGCCCGTCCGCCATCGGCACCAAAGGCGGCACTTCAATGCGGCAACGCTCGACAGCGAGCGGGCAGCGCGGGTGGAACGCGCACCCAGTCGGCGGATTGATCGGGCTCGGCACCTCGCCCTCGACGGGCGCCTCCAGCCGAACCCGCGTCGGATCCGGCACCGGAGCCGCCGCGATCAACGCCTCGGTATAGGGATGGACCGGTTTGGCGAACAGCGCCTCGCTCGGGGCGAGCTCCACGATCCGCCCTAGGTACATGACGGCAACGCGATGCGCGATATGCTCCACGACGCCGAGGTCATGCGAGATGAAGACGAAGGCGATGCCCATCTCCTGCTGAAGGTCTAGAAGCAGATTCAAGATCTGCGCCTGCACCGATACGTCAAGAGCTGACACCGCTTCGTCGGCTATGATGAGAGAGGGGTTGAGCGACAAGGCGCGTGCAATGCCGAGGCGCTGGCGCTGACCGCCCGACAATTCGGACGGGAGCCTGTTCATCATCTCAGGCGACATTCCCACCTTTCGGAGAAGGTCTGCTGCGAGTGCCTGGCGCTGCTTGCGGCTGAGGCGCTCGAAATTCTCGACGGGTTCGGTGATAATTTGCTCGGCCGTGAGGCGCGGATTTAGCGATGAGTACGGATCCTGAAAGACCATTTGCATCCGACGGCGCCACTCGTGAAGCGCGCCCTTCTTGAGGCCCGCAATATCGGTCCCGTCGATCAGCACGCGCCCGCCCGTCGGCTCCACGAGCCGCATCAGAAGCCGCGCGACAGTCGACTTGCCGCAGCCGGATTCACCGACGATACAAAGCGTCTCGCCCGCCTCGACGCAAAAGGATACATCCTCCACCGCCCGGATCACCGGAATGCTTTTTTTGAAGATTCCCGAGCCAAGCGGATAATGCTTGGTCAGATTCTCGACTTTCAGCAGAGGACCGTTCATGCACCCATCACCTCTTCGGCGCGCCAGCAAGCCGCGGCGTGGCTCGACCCGACATCCCGTAAGAAGGGTGTCTTGTTGCGGCAAATGTCGATTGCGAACGGGCAGCGAGGCGCAAAGCTGCAGCCGACAATGGGCTCGCGCAGGCTTGGGACAATGCCGGGAATTTCTGAAAGGCGGCGCTGTCGGCCGCGCCGCGGGTCTGGCACCGATCGCATGAGGCCCTGAGTGTAGGGATGCGCCGGACGCGCGAACAAATCCATGACGCTCGCCTGTTCTACGATCTGGCCAGCATACATCACGATCACGCGTTGGCATGTCTCGGCGACAACGCCCAGATCATGCGTGATGAACATGACGGCCGTTCCCGTGCGCTCTTTCAGATCGACGATGAGGCGCAGGATCTGTGCCTGAACGGTAACGTCGAGCGCCGTCGTTGGCTCGTCGGCAATCAATAGTTCCGGGGAGCAGGCCAAAGCCATGGCGATCATGGTGCGCTGGCGCATGCCGCCCGACAGTTCGTGAGGGTAGTTGCTGACGCGCCGCTCGGGGTCGGCAATGCGGACGAGGCGCAGCATCTCTTCGGCCCTGGCCAGTGCGGCCGAGCGGGAGGCGCCCGTGTGGATTTCCACCGCCTCGGCGATCTGCCGTCCGACCGTGTGAACCGGGCTGAGACTCGTCATGGGATCCTGGAAGATCATGGCGATCTTGTTGCCGCGGATCTTTCGCATCTCCCGATCCGACAGCTGAAGCAGTTCGCGTCCATAAAGGCGGACCTCGCCACCGACTGTCCTGGCGGTCAGCTTCGGCAGCAGGCGAAGGATGGAGAGAGCGGTGACGCTCTTCCCGCATCCGGATTCGCCGACGACGCCAAGCGTTTCGCCTTTCTTCACCTGGAAGCTGATGCCGCCCAGGGCGCGGGTAACGCTGTCCTCGCCAAAGAAATGTGTCTCGAGATCCCGGACATCGAGGAGCACGTCGTTCTCGATGGCTCTATCCTCCATGAAGTTCTGCATAAGCATCTCAGCGCCTCCGCTTTGCGCGGGGGTCGAAGAGGTCGCGCAGGCCATCGCCGAGGAGATTGACCGCAAGGACCGTGACCGCAAGGCAGATGCCCGGGGCGAAGACCGTCAAGGGCGCGATCGCGAGATAGAGGCGCGAGCCTGAAATCATGTTGCCCCAACTCGGGATCTCGGGCGGCACGCCCACGCCGAGGAAGCTCAGCCCCGCCTCGGTCAGGATCGCGCTGGCGCAGACAGTGGCGCTCTGCACCATCAGGGCCGGGATGGTGCTTGGCAGGATATGCCGCCACAGGATCTTAGGCAGCCGCGCCCCGCCGCAGAGCGCGGCCTCGACATAGGGGCGCTCGCGCACACCCAGGACCACCGAGCGAACCAGCCGCGAGACGGCGGGCGTCTCGGGGATCGCGATGGCGACGATGAGGATTCCGATGCCTGGCCCCGTCAGGGAGATGAGCGCAATGGCCAGCAGGAAGGTCGGGATCGACATGAGCGCGTCCATGATTCGCATGATGACATTGTCAAAGCTGCGGCTGTATCCGGCGATGACACCGATCAGGAGCCCGACCACGGCCGCGCTCGCTGCCGACAGCAATCCCACCATGAGGGAGATGCGGGCGCCGAGGATCGTTCGCGCAAACACATCCCGGCCCAGATTGTCGCTTCCGAACCACATTTCGGCGGAAGGCGGCTGGAGGCGCTTGAATGGATCCATGTTCCCTGGATCGCCGGCGTAAAGTGGGGCAGCGAGCGCCAGCATGATCAGGAGCGCCAACAGGCCGCCGCCGATCATGACCAGCGGATGACGCCTTGCCAGACGGGGAATGTCAGATAGTCGTAGCCGACCCATCGGTGCGGCTTCAACTGGTGCGGAGATGAGCGTCATATCAGTACCGGATTCGGGGATCGATCAGCGTATAGGCGAGATCGACCGCGAGATTGATAAGAACGTACAGACCTGAAGTCAGGATGAGCACGCCTTGAATGATGGGATAATCGCGGTTGTTGATCGCATCGACCACCAAACGACCGACACCTGGTATGTTGAACACCGTCTCCGTGACGACGACGCCGCCGATAAGATAGGCGAAGCTTATGCCGATGACGGTCAAGATCGGGACGCCGGCATTCTTCAAGGCATGGTGGAAAAGCATGGCATATGACGAAGCGCCCTTGGCAGCGGCAGTTCGCATATAGTCTTCCGACAGGACCTCGAGCATGCTCGCCCGCGTAACCCGGGCGATGAATGCAATGTAGCCAAGGCTAAGAGCCACGGTGGGAAGGATCAGGTGCACGAACCAAGGCCCGAGGCCACCATCAATCGGCGTATATCCCTGGACCGGCAGCCAGTGTCGCCTAATAGCGAAGAAGTATATGAGGAAATAGCCGATGACAAAGACCGGCACGGAATAACCAAGAGCCGAAAAGGCCATGAGGAGGCGGTCGACGAGCCCGCCAGTTCGCCACGCGGCAAGTACGCCAAAGGAGATCCCGACCGTCACGGACAGGATCATCGTCAGAATCGACAAGGAAATGGTCGGTTCAAGCCGCTGGGCGATGAGCTGGAGAACAGGACGCCCGGCAAAGACCGACATGCCTAAATCGCCATTCAACAGGTTCCCCGCCCATTGCCGGAACTGCACCGGCAGTGGCGCATTGAGACCAAGTTGCTCCCGTATATCCGCAACAGTTTGGTCCGTGGCTGACGGTCCAGCGATGACGTCTGCAGGATCACCCGGCGCCAACCTGACAAGTAGGAAGATGAACACCCCGACCATCGCCATAACGACGATGGCCGAGATCATTCTGCGAAAGATGTACGTAACCAACACTCAGACCTTTCGCATATTCCACATCAGCAAACGTCCTGCCTGCACGCCGATAAGACCAGTGAGGTCCTTTCGGTATGCCGAAAGTACGGGAACATGCCCCAAGTACGCCGAACTCGCATAGTCCCAAAAAATCTGCTGCATTTCGGTGGCCAGAGCGCGGTGCGCTTCGATTCCTGTGACGTCCGCCCATTTAGCTCGAAGAACCTCATATTGGTCGTCCTGAGGCCAGCCAACCCAGCCCTGTTCGCCATTCATTGCCATGAATGCAGCAGAGTTGGGACTAGTTAGTGAGAAGTCGGGAAGGGAGCTAATAAAAATGCTCCAGCCACCGTTTTCAACCGAGTCTTTCCTAGCCCTCCTGGCAACAAGGGCAGCCCAATCGCTAGATGCTAGTTCGACGTTCAATCCAATCTTACGAAGTTCCGACGCCAAGAATAGCGATGCGTTATGGCCCTCAGTCCAGTCGGTGGGGTCGAGAATAACAACTTTCTCGCCAGCATAGCGAGCCTCTTGTAGTAGTTGTTTGGCCTTTTCCGGGTCGCCGCCCTTCCGGAACCAGTTGGTGTTTGCGTCGTTGGAAAATGGCGTATCGATTCCAAACAACGATGTCACATTGCGATTGCCCTTTAGAGATGGATTAATGACGCTCAGGAACGCGTCTTGATTAATAAGATGCAGGACCGCCTGCCGGGCCTTCACGTTGTCAAATGGCTTCTGAAGACAATTCATACGCAAGAAATAATCGAAACCCGACTTGTATAGATTTTCGAGCACAAGGTTCGGGTCACTTTCGATGGCAGGGAAAAGATCGGCGGGAAGGGGGTCAACCAGGACATCGACTTCGCCGGCTTGCAGCGCCGCCATGGCCGTTTGCGGATCGGGGAGCTTAGCCCAAACTACGCGGCGAACCCTAGCGATTTTGGCACCAGCCAGTCCGTCGGGAGCATCGTCGCGCGGGACGTAGCCATCATACTTGTCAAAAGTGATGCTCGCCCCGGGTGCATAGAGCTCCTCGTTAAATTTAAATGGTCCCGAACCAATATGTGTGGTTACCGCATCCGTAGGAGCGCGACGAGCATCTTGTTCACGCATGATGAAAAGCGGGTAAACGGCAACCTGCGCAAGTTGATCAATCAGCACGCCGAGCGGCTTCTTTAATGTGATTACGAAGGACTTTTCGTCGAGCTTTGAGACATCCTTCGTGCGCTCATTCACGAGCTGCCCGCCGGGCGTTTGGAACCAACGGCGTATCGAAGCAATACAATCTGCGGCCGTCACCGGGGTGCCATCGTGCCAGCTTAGCCGATCACGAAGGGAGAAGGTATAGGTCTTCTTGTCGTCGGACGCACTCCAACTATCCAACATTTGCGGCTGCGGAACAAGCTTTGAGTCGAGTCCAAATAACATGTCGTAAACGCCAAACGCGTAGTCGACAGTATTCGCGTCGGTCGTTGTGTACGGATCGAGGATTGTCGGCAGACTTCTTGCCCACCTCACTGTATCTCCTCTGGCATCTGCTTGAGCTCGAAGCATTGAAGGAAACGACAATGCCGCTCCAACTGTTACTAGGCCTGTATTGACAAGTGTCCGCCGAGTTATATTCATGACCTCAGTTCCCCTTTATAGATAATTTCCTATAGGCATGAAGTAGCCAGTCAATCTCCGGTCATGATCTCCCACCTGGCCGGTTTTTTATAAGACAACTGCAAGATGTGTCGACTTCTCCTATTCTGCCATCCGAACATCAGAAACTCACCGATGGAAAGCCATATCACATTTGCTATTCAATTCTTTGTGCAAGTGGCTTCGATCCGTGCCTAGCTAGAAAGCCATACCTTCCGCTAAGCGACAAATAGCTCAGAACTATTGCAGGCATAGATGGCGTCTATTCAGGTGCCTCTCCTTAGCGCCAATCGCGACGGAGAGACCCTAATCTATGCCGAAACGCGCCAGCTCGGCATAGTTGCGATCGGCATAAACGGCCCAAATGAACAATGGCCTGCTGCCGGTTTCGGACACCAGGTTAAGCTAACATAGCTTTCTCCTCGAACTCGGCAGGGCTTATATAGCCCAACGTCGAGTGCCGTCGCCGAGGGTTGCGCTCGATGTAATCGAACACGTCGGCCCTTGCATCATCCCTCGTCATGTAGACCTTGCGGGCTGTCCGCAATGTTTTCAGCGACGAGAAGAAGTTCTCCATCGCAGCATTGTCCCAGTTGCCCGACCGGCTCATCGAGCAGGTGATGCCGTGATCGGCCATCAGCCGTTGGAACTGCTCGCTCGTATATTGGGCGGTCTTGGTCGCTGTGGTGTAGCAAGCTGGGGTCAGAACACGATGGGGTGGTTGCCGCCCATCTCAGACGGCATCGAATGTGCCAATAGTGGGTGACCCGACCAGCAGAGAGGACGGCAACCGCGATGAAGGATACGATGATCGGCGTGGATCTGGCAAAAGCAGTTTTCCAGACCCATGGAGCTTCGCTGACAGGACATGCACAGTTTCGCAGAAAATTGTCGCGTCGGCAGTTCCGGAACCTCATAGCCGGTCACCCGTCGGTGATCGTCGTCATGGAGGCCTGTGACAGCGCCCCGCGCGCGGGAGTTGGAAGGGTTTGGCCATGAGGTGAAGCTTGTCGCCCCACAGAGGCAGAAGGAATGATGCGGCTGATGCTGAGGCGATTGTGATTGCAGCGCAAAGATGCGCTTCGTCGAGCCGAAGTCGGAGGCTCAACAGCCAAAGCTGGAGACGGTAACTTCTCCGGGGTTACGCGGCGCACAGTAAGGGCGGTTTGGGCTTGAATAGTGAAGGCACGCGCGGCTCTGGTGCTCGGAATCGCGCAGTCGGTCGCGGAGCTCAGTATTCATCTCGGCTGTCCGAACCTGCCTCAGCATGTGAGCACAGCGGAGAGATCAGCGCATCTGCTGCTTCTTGACCGTGCGTTTGGCGATCACGGAATTGTCTGCCGACTCGGCAAGGGTTGTGGCCACGCGAAGTCCGGCTTGGTAGCGCTTTGCGTCATTTACGATCGCACTGCGGTTCGAACGGACATAGGTCAGGAGCTTAGACCCGAGGCTGTGGAGCCGCAACATCGAGAGCTCGCCTTCTCCTTGCCAGACATGCTTTGCCAAGAGCTGCTCCAGGTCGTGGATCGGGCGATCCACGCGACCGTGCCACAGACGCCACTTCACAGCTCTGATGTCCCTGCCGTTGGTCGGAAGTGTTTCAGCAAGACCAGACTGGGATCGGATTATGATCAGCGATCTGCTGCATGGGTTGGATCTTCATGGCGATGTCGAACCAGTCGATGATATGGATCGTCGGTTTCGGCATGGCGCGCGGAAGCCGCTTCAGGATTTCGGCGCCGTCCGAGATCACGGTGACGTCCCCCAAGCCGCAATACCCCTCTTCCCGAAGAGCGTGGAGCGCTCGGCCGCGTATCGCTGTTGGTCAGTGTTGGCGGTGACAAAGTAGCGACCGCCGACTTCTCCCCGACCTCCGCAACCGCATCTGGCCTCGACGAGCTCGAAGTTTCGCGCTGGATTTGTGGGATCGGCGCTGCGCGGATGTCGTTCCTCCATCTAGCATTCTCGCGCAACAGTAGTCATCTGGTCGTCAAGCCGCTCGGCGACTTTGATGGTCCGCTTTCGCACTGTTGAATGCGTCTCGGTCGGTTCGATGGGCAGGAATTCGGCGAGCACGCTGGCGGCCTGCCGGTACGGCATCATGCTAGCCAGTCGCGCCGTCAGTTCCATCAGCTCGGACGTTGCCCGATCCGGACAGATTTCCTTCAGCGGCGCGAACGCGGTTACCATTCCTGGGTGACAGTCCTGGCACCGCATCCATCGTGGATTTGGCACCTCAATTGTTCTGAAAACCGTCCGAACTCGGCGCCGCGCAAGTCTTTGACCGGCTGAAATTTGTGGCACTCGGGGCAGACCCGGCGAAAAAGGGCATAGGTCTCCGCCTCGTGGTTCACGCCGCGCTCTGCAGGACCGTCATGACTTTCTTGCAGTCGTCGATCGACAGGCCGATATCACCGTGGAGCAAGCGGAGTCGCTTTTCTCAATCCGAACTTGTTGGCGACAGACATCTCCAAGCGCGCTGTTCCCGTCGATCGAAATCGTCCACTCCATCGCGTCACTTTCTCGCAACAAAAGCGATGGCGGTGGACCTGCGGGGGCTAACAATTCGTCGCCGACCCGGAGAAAAGGCTTCAACATGGTTGCAACACACACCAGTGTAGTTCTCTTTCCGACGGAAGGCGCCCGCTGACACGGGTGAAGGCTAGGTATCCGAGTTCCAGATGTGCTATTGGTAAGTTTTTGTGAAGGTTCGCACACCAATGACAATCTTGTACAGCTGCGGCGCTTTGGGAGTGTCAATCACGGACAGTGAGCACCTTAAATGGTTGATATGACTGAGAAAGTAACGCTCCGTCAGCTTCAGATTTTCCTGACAGCAGTGGAACACAGAAGTTTCTGGCGGGCTGCTGCTCAACTCGAGCTTTCCCCTCCAGCGGTCTCCATGCAGATGGCCAAATTGTCCGAGGCGCTCGGCTCTACTCTCTTCGAGAAGGACGGTCGCTCGATACAACTGACGGCAGCTGCGACGGCGCTTATCCCGTATGCGGAGCGCATGACCGAGGCGTTGCATGAGGCCCAGGGTGTGCTCAGCGCCTTGCAAGGGCGATTAAACGGCTTGGTGCGCGTCGCCATGGTTACGACTTCCCGAAACTTTGGTCCCCATTTGCTGCAGGAGTTCCGGCGGCGGCATCCCGATGTCCTCATCGAATCGACCATCGCCAACAGAGAGGGCGTCATCAAGCGGTTGGAGGCCAATCAGATCGACATCGCCCTGATGGGACGGCCACCGCAACGGCTGGAAGTCGAGGCCCTGCCCTTTGCGAAACATCCATACGTGCTGATAGGGCACCCCCTCAATGCGTTGGCAAAGCGAAAATTGATATCGCGGCGCGAGTTGTCACATCAGCCCTTCTTTGTGCGTGAAGAGGGCTCCGGGACCCGAATGGTCCACGAAAACTACTTTCTCAGCGAAAAGCTGCAGTTGCCCAACGCATCGATGATGGACAGTAATGAAAACATAAAACAGGCCGTCATGGCCGATATGGGCATTGCCTTCATATCGGCTCATACGGTGGCACTCGAACTCCAAGCCAAGAAGCTGGCTATACTTGCCGCAGACGGCATGCCGACGATGCGCGAATGGTTTGTGCTGCACCTGAAGGGGAAGAGGCTAAGTCCTGCGGCTCAGAGTTTCAAAGCGTTTGTGCGCGATGAAGGTCCCGCTTTGATGCGACGTCTCTTTGGAATGCTCGAAAAAAAGAAAGCTGGACGGAGCTAACTTAGCCGCCACCCTGCCTGCCCAAACCAGATGCTGGGGCGCGCCATTTCCTTGGACCGATCGTGTGGATTGAAGTTCCGCGACTGTCGACTGCAACCGTGACCGGCATATCCTCCACATTCAGCCGGTAGATGGCTTCCATGCCGAGATCGGCATAGGCGACAACCTCAGCTGAGCGGACAGCTTTTGAGACAAGGTAGGCTGCGCCCCCGACAGCGATCACGTAGGCTGCTTTGTGTCGGGCGATTGCCTCTATGGCTTCAGGACCCCGCTCCGCCTTGCCGATCATCACCCGCAACCCTGTACCGGACAGAATCTCCTCGACGAAGCGGTCCATGCGTGTTGCGGTCGTTGGGCCGGCAGGCCCTATAACCTCACCATCGATCGGATCGACCGGACCGACGTAGTAGATCGCACGCCCCTGGAGATCTATGGGGAGTACCTTTCCGGCGCGTAGCGTTTCCACCATTCGCTTGTGTGCGGCATCGCGCCCCGTGAAAAGGCAGCCCGACAAAAGCAGCGTGTCGCCAGAGCGCCAAGTCTCCACCTCTGCATCGTCGAGGCGATCAAGGTTCACCCGTCGGACTCCCGCCACGGTCTGCTCGATCACAATGTCGGGCCAATCGTTGATGCTTGGGACCTCAAAGCGCGCTGGTCCGGAGCCATCTAGCTCGAAATGAATGTGCCGGGTCGCTGCGCAATTCGGAATGAGGGCAACGGGCAACGAAGCGGCATGCGTCGGGAAGCAGCGCAACTTTACATCCAGAACGGTCGTGATGCCCCCGAGCCCTTGCGCACCGACGCCGAGCGCGTTCACTCGTTCGAATATCTCCAACCGTACCTCCTCGATCCGTGAGGACGGGCCACGGCGTTTGAGATCGAGCATGTCCAACGGCTCGTTCAACGATTCCTTGGCCATCGCCATCGCCTTGTCGACACTCCCGCCGACACCGATCCCGAGGATGCCCGGAGGGCACCATCCTGCCCCTAGAGTCTCCATAGTTCGCACGATCCAGTCCGTAATGGAGTCCGCAGGCTCGAGGACTGTGAACCTGGTCTTGTTCTCCGAGCCGCCGCCCTTTGCAGAAACGTCGACCGCCATGCCGGCTCCTGCGACCAGCTCAACGCTTACCATCGCAGGTGTGTTGTCGCCACTATTCAGGCGCTCAAATAGCGGGTCACGGACCATCGAGGCGCGGAGCGGATTGTCATTGGCCCTCCAAGCACGCCGCACCGCCTCGTCTACGAGATCTTGCAGGGACCTATTGGTGAGGATTCGGGCCCCTGTGCCGATCTTGACGAAGACATTCGCCGTACCAGTGTCCTGGCAAATGGGGCGCCTCCCCATCGCGCACAGCCGCGAATTCACCAGGATCTGCCCGATCGCCTGTTTTGCCGCGCCGCTTTGCTCGCGCTGGTAGGCGGCCGCCAAGTTGCGAACGAAATCCGGAGGGTGATAGTACGAGATGAATTGCAGCGCCTCGGCAATGCTGTCGACGAAGTCGGCCTCCCGAATCTCGGTCATCGCAATCTATCCCTCTGGATCGAAGGGCACGTCGAGCAAGGGGGCGTGCTGCTGCGCCCCGTAGACATCGGTTTCGCCAATGGCTGCGGACGGGCGGCGGCGCTTGATCGTGGCCTTGATGGCATTCGCCGGTTCAAAGGCGACGATATCGAGGACATCTCCCTCCGACAGCCCATAGAGGCGGCTGATCAAGCTCCTGTTGATCAGTTGCGTGTCGCGGGCGCGTTCAAATGCACTACGTTCCTTGAAGATGATATCGAGCGTTAGCTCGAACGGCCCAGCGTTCTTGCTCCTCACGACAAGGGCGGCATCCGCGAGGGTGCCCTTCATGGCAGCGGGCCTTGCAGCTCGGAGATCTCGATAGTGGAAAACAGACTGAGGGGATCGTCCATCTCCAGCAAATGATAGAGGCTGAATTCGTAGATCTGTCCGACCTTGAAGTCCGAAGGCGAGTAGGGAAAGGCCAGATTGCCAGCCGTCGAGATGCGGCCGGGATAACCGAAATGCAGCATTGTTGCCCGGGCGAAGCCACAGATCGTGTCGGCAAGACCCTGCGTCTCACCCACCGCCTCGATCACAAGGCAGATTTCATGTGAGGTGATTGTCCTGTGCGGCTCGAGGTCGCCCATAACACCATCCCTGCCATAAACGCGGACCATCAGCTGATAGGCGCTATCCGGGACGTGAGAAAAGTTGTCGGCCACGCGACGGCGAACCCCTTCGATGATCGTATCGACTTGGGCAATGAAGATGGAATCTCGGGCACCAGCGATGGAGACCGTGCGGAACCCGGCTGGCGCGGCACCCTCGAGCTTCACTCTATACGGGCGCGATGGCGAGAAACGGCTGCCGGAGACGCGCACGCGTTGCTCGTCGAGTTGCTCGAAACGCGATTGTGTTAGGTCTAGCGCGCCGCCAGGACCGGGCAGGTGGTAAGGATCGCTCTTTTCATAAAGCGTGTGCGCTGCAACCGATGCTACGGTGCACCGGCGAGTTGGAGAAAGCGCCTGAACAGTGAAGCTGTTTTCTGACAACGTGCCAAGCATGCAGTCGCTGCCACTGCCCGGTGTCGCGGCGATAGCTGCACATTCGAGAATCTTGCCCATATGCAGCGCTAACCCGCGGTCGAAGCCGCGCGCGATTGGCACTGCGGCAAAGACAGCTGGATCGTAGCAACGTCCGGCCACGATCACATCCGCGCCGCGCGCAAGGGCATCCAGGAGCGGTTCCTCGCCCATCTGCGCCACGATGTGCATGCTGGCGTTGATTGTCTCGTGAGTGGCCATGGGCACTCCTGGAAGCGTATCGACATGACCACGAGTGAGAGCCGCGCAAAGGGCTGCTTTTTCGATGTCGGCCGGAATCGCTGCAAGACGTCCGTGAAGCTGATGTTCGGTCGCGATTTCACGAACGATGTCAAGCGTCCAATCAAGATGCGGTCGCGCACCGCAACCGCCGGCGCTGCCAATCAACAACGGAATGCTCCGCGCCCTTGCGGCGCGAAGCATGAGTTGCAGATCGCGCTTCACCGCCGCGCGATCCGTGAAAGAAACCCCTGCCCCGAGGTAGTAGGGGCCGGGGTCGCTAGATCCGGCATCGACCGCAATGACGTCGGGATCTTGGGCAAGGCCTGCTTTGAAGGACGCCTCGGGAAACCGTAGCCGAGAATCGCTGTCGGCGAGAGCACCTTGATTTCTCGCGCTGTGAACAAGCCGGCTTCCTTTCCGCCCGATATCATGACCTGGCCCGGCGCTCGCGTTCTTCGCTTCCAAGATTGCCAAGTTGCGCCGCATCTCGTTCGCAACGATGGTCATGCCTTCATCGAAGCCCATGCCTGGCTTGACAAGGACGCGCTGTGGCCGCGCCGCCTGCGCGATATGGAGACAGGTCTTGGCCGAGACATCGGTCTCGTTGCAGGTGCCGCCTTGGTAGGCTTCCACCCCCTTTTTGCGGCAATAGAGAACCGCCTCCACCGTGTTATGGATGCTGCCGAGGTCCGGCGTCTTGATCTGAACCATATCGCAGCACTCGGCATCGACGAACTCGACGATGTCCTGGTAGGTGTTGCACCATTCGTCCGCCACAATCTTGACTGAACTCGAACGGGCTCGGAGCGCCTCGTGGATTTCCTTCAGCAGCACAATTTGACCAGCTTTGCTTCCTGCGTCGACGGGGCCCTCGATATAGAGCTCGAAGGGCGTGACACGCTCGCCGAGCGCTGCGAGGTACGCCGATATCTTGCCCGGATCGTCCCCGAAAATCATGCCGATCGTCCCGTAGACATCGACATGCAGAACAGGCTTGTAGCTGGAGTCCCTCCGCAATTGCAGGATGCGTTGCCTGAGCCAAGTCATGTACTCCTGGAGCTTGCCTCCGTTTCGTCCGAGCTTGCTGGCGACATTGTTGATTAGCCCGTGTGGCAGCGCGTCGACGCCCTTCATGATCATCTTGTCGACAGCGTTGTAACGGTCGTCGCCGCTCTGGCCGAGCAAGGCGAGCGGTTTCAATTCGATGGGCAAGTTGTACTCGTCGCAGACAACTTCGACCTTGAGCCGTCGCGATGCCTTGGCGGTCGCATCCAGAAGCGCCTGAGACAGTCCATAACGGATTGCGGTGTGGATCCGATTGCCGTCTTGTTCGATCGCGTCAAAAAAGCGCGCGTTAACCACGAACTCGCTGACATCCCGCCCGACGAGGAGCGGTCGCAAGACCTCGTCCATCCAGGGGACGTAGCGAACGGCCGTGAACAAACGATCGAGCCCGCCTGCACCCGAATACTGCACGGCGGCGCAATCGCCTTCTGCCCAAAGGCCGTTCTCGAGTTGCAGGAGAACGCTGACCGCCTCGCCCGATTGCCGGATCTTTTCGAAGCCGGGCGTCTTGGCGTTGCCGACGTAGGTGAAGCCGTCGTGGCCCGCGCCCGCCTTGATCGCCGCCTGGTCATCGAAATAGAACGAAGACAAGGCAGGCGTGAACAGTGCTTCCGTGATCTTCATGCGAGTGCTCTTCACCTTCGTGCAGCGTGTATGCCTGTTACGGGCGACCGATCAAATTGCTAGCCGAGATGGCGCGAACGTCGTCCACGACCATCTCGAATGAGGCCCGGCGGCCCTCGGCCGCAGCGCGCTCCGCGATCTTGTCCTTGTGAAACGCCACGAGGTCTTCAGGGAGCGGAATGTCACCCTTGCTGAGAACCCGGATCGCGCCATTGTTGTCGCGAACAGGCGTCATTCGCCCGGCGTTGGCCCTTGCCGGCGCGAACGGGATATCCATGACGCCGGCCTCGAAGGCCAGGACGGCACCACGCGCCACATCGCCGTGACCGAGTTCTATAACCTTGCGCATCACAGCGTGCACCTCTCGCTCGATGACCGATATTTCCTGCGTGATCTCGTGGGTCTCCAGTGGCTTTTGGTCCCCGATCATATTGATCATTTGCGCCGTCGCCTGCAGCCCCGCTTGGTTGGCCTCCATGGTCGGCACGCCGGCGGCTTCCTGAGGCGTTTTCACAATGATCTTCGTCGCTCCGGCGAACTTTGCGGCGACCGAGCCCAGGGCAATCACCGAATAGGCTTGGGCTTCGTTTTCAGGAAAGCCGCCCATCCACTGATGGAACACCGTTGAGAGCGCATAATCCTCGTAGCCAAATTCTGCGAAGTAGTGCTTGGCGAGCCTTCGTAACGACCGGATGGCGGGGATGTCTTGCGCGAGATTGCCTGCCTGGCCGTATCCCAACGTGATACATTTGACGCCCTGTTCCAGCGCCAGGAGCCCTTCGATCAACGCCACCGTGTGGGAGACGAAGGGGGGCACGAGAGTGCCAGTGAGGGGACCGAATGGCTCCCTGTTGATCCCGATGCCTTCCTCCCCGTACAGGCCGACAAGGCGGTCGCAGTATTGCCAGTGCCGGATCGACCTTTCCAAGGGCACGCTTTTCGAATACGGGATGTTGTAGGAGATACCGCCGCCCTCGAAGCTAGAGAATCCCGAAGCCAACGTGATCTCGGCGAGCAACCGGGCATCAGGAGTGCCGTGACGGACTTGAACGGGTTTTTCGAGATTGTCGACCAGGCGCTGGCAGCCGGCGACACCGTGGTTGACTGCAGGGAATCCGTTCAAGAGGGAAGTGCCCGCTGCCCTGGATCGCTCGATACCCTTTTCCGCCTCCTGATAGCGATTGTGCCGTGTGTAGGCGTCAACCGTTGTCGGGAGGACATCGCAAAAGGGAGAGAGGTCCTGCAGCAGCCGAATATGCTCGCGCAGCAGAGCCACGCCCGCGCGCGGCTGCAACAGCGTCTTACCGGTGGCTTCGGCTCGCGCCAGAGCGACCGAAAACTTCTTCGAGTCTGCCATTTCCCGATGACGCTGGATGGCTGCGGCGAAATCGACATCATGGCCTGTCGGCCAAGACCGAAGCACCAAACACCGCTCCGATTCATAGGCAGATCGGTCGAGCTTCTTGTTTTCGATCAGGGCGCCATTCGCGCGTGTCATGGGTGAACCGTCGCAAGGTTTGTCGATGTCAGTTGCTCGCGACCAGGGCCCTAAGCCCTGCCCGGACCGCCGCTGCGGGATGGGCCGCGGCGACGTTGGCGAGAAGCGGAAGGAGATATTCGGGATCGCGGAGGTACCGAGCTCGAAGCGGGGTCAGAACGCGTTTCCCATATTCGTCGACCCCAAGCGCCGACAGGCTGTCTCGCGGCCGGAAGTCAGCAGTCGCCGAGAGGTATCCGCCGGTCCCAATGATCTGCGGTATGTCCGTGAGGTCGCGGCCAACCTGTACGGTGACCAATCCTTCTGCGGTACAGACCTCATGAGCACGGCCCAAATGCCGCATCACGGAGTGCGCTAGGTTTGCGCTGGCGAGCACGGCATCAAACCTGTGCTCCTCCGGACTGCTGGCCAACGTTTCCGGGGCCTTTGATATCCTATCGACAAAACTCGAGAACGCGGAATCGGAGTCGAGGCTTTCCGATTTATCGAGCATACATGCGGCCACCGCCGCCGATGGGGCGGACACGCGCATTCCGAGATCGCCCTCTACCGTGCGCTTCACCTTGGCCTCAGGCAGTCCACGACGCACCGTACCCGCCTGATTCTTCTCCTCATGCACCGAATAGACGTCGGTTGTCGCCCCGCCCATGTCGACCATGACGAACTCACCGAAATCCGGGGCGACCTCGCCGATGTGGCGACAGTATTCGAAAAGGGCATATGGCGTCGGCCAGGGTTCGCGACCTGTAGAGGCGACGATCCGATCGAGGCCCTTACCCTTGGTTATTCTCTGGAGAAAAATTTCTCGGATCGCGGTGCGGGCCGGCTCGGGGTTGGGGCTTTCCAACCCGGGCAGAATGTTTTCAACGCAAACAAGGTCCCGGCCGAGCAGTATTCGCTCCACCTCGTCGCGAACCGCACGGTTGCCCGCAAAGACAATGGTGGCCCCCAGGTTGGCTTCTGCAAGCTTCCATGCATTTTCCACCGGATAGCGCGCATTGCCACCATCTGCTCCGCCCGCAAGCAGGATGATGTCCGAGTTGGAATTGCGTAGCGCGGCAATGTCCGCGGCATTGAGCGTGTAGGCGAAACTATGCGTGATCTTTGCTCCGGCCGAGTACGCCGTCAGCTTCGCCATCTCCGCGGTAAGATCAGGCACGATGCCAATTGCGGCGACCGCTAGGCCGCCTTTGGCCGACGACGAATAGAATAGGTCATCGTGCTTTCCATCTGCAGACAGCGTTTCAAATACTGCGTTGAAACCGCTAGAGAGGTCGTGAATCGTTGTCGGATGAGCTGCGCGCTTGGTAACGCGCAGCTCATCCCGGCTCGATAGAACGAAGCTTGCACCTTTGGTCCAAGTGGAGCCGATGTCGATCGACAGCAGCCTCATCCGGCTTGTCGGAGCACGAAGACCTCGGCAGCCCGCCCCTGCATGCGCCCGCGTGTGATGTCGTCCTTAAGCAACTCTGCAACTAACGACAAATCAACACTGGGCTTGAATACCCGATCGAAGCCCATTCCCTTGAAGAGCGCTTCGATTGCGGAAAAATCGCGCTTGCCAACGATTAGATTGCCCCCGACGTAAAGAACGACGCCGGCCAGGCCGCGTTCGACGCAACGGTCGCGAAATCCCATGCAGTCGATTTCGCCGTGCCCGTAGATTGAAGAGACCAGGATCGCCTCGGCGCCGGTCTCGATCGCTGCGTCGATAAATTCATCCTGGCTCACCATCACGCCGAGGTTCACGACACTGATGCCGTGCTGCTTGAGCACGCTCATGACTATCTTGTTGCCGACCGCATGGCAGTCCGATCCAATCACGCCCAGCACCACTTTGAATTCGGGATCGACCATTCGATTCATCTTCCTATGAGCCCCGCAGATGTGCATCCCTTTACAACGAGCATCCGGGGGGTCAACAATCATTATCTGATGATAGAAATAGATAAATAAAACTGATCTATCAGGGGTGAGGAGCGTTCGGAATTTGGAGAATGAAATGGTGAGTTTGCGGGTCCGGCTTCATCGAAGGTGCGCATCGATTTTTCGAGCCCAAACCTCCTCAGTTCAGCCTAAGATCGGCAGCGTTCGACTAAGCAAGAGACCGAAAACGCGGTTGAGTTCTAGATTGCAGATGTTGGTTCCTTAGCGCTGCTCCTAGCGCCGGGCCCAATCGCGCCTAAAGTGTGTTCAGACGAGTCTTCCATCGGTGAGCCTTTGCGATGCAAAGTTCGAAGATCAACCCGGCAGCAAGCTAGTGTTCCACGATTTGCGCTGACATTGCGTTGTGAAAAGATCTATCTATGCCGGTTGGACACGTTGTCCGCTCCACGCCGGCCGGCTAGGCGGGCGCGCCACATGGCTTGGGGTCCCGTTCACAGACGGCTGCTGGAGAATTGAAAGCTTTGCACAGGCTATCTTATTGTGCAAATCGAGGCGAACAACGACTGCAAACCCAAAGCCTTGCGCTGCAAAAACTAGAAGACCAACTCGACTGCAAGCTCGTCTTCCGTGACCCTCGCCATTTTGCGCTGACATTGCGCGGCGAACAGATTTACCAGGAATGTTCCGAGATGTCCCGGTGCGTTGACCGAATCGGCACCCTCTCGCAAGACGGGAGCGATGACGAATTCGGAGAGTTAAAGCTCAGCATGGTTACCCGGCTACAGTCCACTCTCGTGGACGAAGCACTTCGGCTCTATCACCAGAGATACCCATCTGTCACATGGCGCATCGACATCAAGACGTCGCTCGAAATCGTGCGCCAGATCTCGATGGACAAGGCTGGCATCGGCATCTGTCTTTTGACGAGGGAAATGCCGACGCTGCGATGCCGCCACTTATTTCGAGAGGATTTTGGCATATTTTGTGGTGCCGAACACCCTCTATTCGGAGTTCAGGAGGTAGATGTCCGAAGGCTTCAACAAGAGCCCTTCATCGCCTTCGATTGCGCCACTGATGGGAGCGGATTCGAGCCGATGATCTTTTTGCGAGAGGGCCTTGGTCTCGGACGTCGAGTTAGCGGATGGAGCCACGACCTCGATGAGGTGCGCCGCATGCTAATATCGGGTTTGGGCATAGGCCTATTGCCCGTTCTCACCGCCCACGATGATGTGGCCCAGGGGCGACTGTGGCCGTTGCGGCTGTTCGATGAGCCGCTCGGGGCGGATGTCTACCTCATCTCTTCCAACTTGAGCTCGCTGACCCCTCCGGAACAAAAATTTGCCGATCTGATTGATGAGCTTCTGGGCCTTTATCCCGAGATGACCTGAAGGTGTGGCACCCAGCATTGCATCATCGAGCGCCCCATCAACGTCGTATGACCTTC
>NZ_JBWLUY010000038.1:0-23581 GCF_057784295.1 Mesorhizobium sp. CNPSo 4688 | reverse complement strand
ACCCGTGAATATCTCAAGCCGACGAACCGGCTCTTCGTCTCTGGACTTAAGCGTAAGCTCTGAAATCGTCATGTGTCGAAGCCCTCAAAGGCTCCGAGCATCGTGGCTCACGACCACGCGCGAAAGGTGGTGCCGCAACAGCGCTCACCATTCGGCGATGAGCATGGCGACAGAGACCGGACCAGTTCCTGGGATGGATCGCAGCACCGCGATCGATCGGCATCTGCGCGTGTTCGACCGATTGGGTGAAGACCTCCAGGTCATCGAACGCGATCTTGCCCGCTCGGCTCTCGCGATGAAGGCGTGAATCAGGCGCTTTGGCCGTGTTTTGTAAGGCCGACGGCCGCATGGCCGCGCCGAGGAATATGCTGAACAGGCCGTGCCGCTGGCCCGCTCGTCGGCGATCTGCGGCTCAAGCGAGCCTCACTTGGGGTCATTTCATATTTCTCTCGATATGCCTTCGAAAAGTGTGAAGCCGAGATGAAACCACAGGCCATCGCAATCTCGACGATTGGGAGTTGCGAGTTCAAGACCAACAAGTGCGCCCGCTCAAGTCTCATCTCGAGATAGTATCGCGCAGGCGAACGTCCTATTTGTTTCAAGAAGATGCGCTCAACCTGGCGCCGAGACAAACAGCTGGACGCAGCTATGTCTTCGAGCGCTAGGGGCTCATCTAGATGCCTCTCCATCTGCTCGATGATCTTCAACAACCCGTCATGGTGGATGGCCGCGCCTGCATGCAGCGGTAGCCTCTGACGATCTCCAGGTTGACGGAGCCTCATAGCAGCGGCCTTTTCGCACACCCGACTGGCTATAAAGGGATCATAGTCTTCTATGACAAATTGCACGAACATGTCGAAAGCAGCATCTCCACCCGAGCAGGAGTACGTGTCTCCGTCGATCTCATAAGCAGATTGAACCGCTGCGACACTTGGAAATTGTTCGATGAATGATGGGAATTGTTCCCAATGCACTGCACATCTTCGTCCATTCGCCAGACCGGTCTGGGCGATGCTGAAGACCCCGCTCGCGATTCCGACCACACACAGTTTTCTAGCCCGGCACTCCCGTAACCAGCCATGCACGGTTCGATTTGGGGGAAGGGGATCGCCACCCCCGCAAATCACAGCGGATGAGGGGAACGAGCCGATTTTGCCAAGAAGGCCGCGTTCCTCCTTGAGCGACGTGTCCACGGAGATCGTAACCCCACAATTTGATCTCACAGGGTGTCCGTCTTCAGATACAACTCGCCACGCGTAAATCTCCGATCCAAGCACTTCATCGGCAAGCCGTAACGCCTCTATTGCAGCAGAAAAAGCCAGTAGCGAAAATCCAGGGCAGAGATAGAGACTGAACACACGCCTCGGAGACTTCATCTTGAACATCTTTACGCCTTCAAACCTAACGTCAGTCTTTGGTTATGAGGCCCTCTAGGAGGGAAAACGGCATGGAGCGAGACATCTGGCAATGCTCCTAAGGAAGCGGCGAGCAAACCGTCACATGCAAATTTTGCGCTCTGTCCTGAAACTATAGAAACTCAGCACACATCGTTGTGACATCGTCCCAAAGGCTCTGAGCAAAGCTCCTGAACACAATTAACTCGAAGGAGTCGATACCGATGCGAGTGATCTGAGCGGCGATATGGCCGATCAGGGTTGTTGCCGATCGGCCAATCGGAAAGGAGGCGGTGGAAAGGTCGATGGCCGTACCCTTTGATAGGATGCGTTCTGCTCGGTTGCCGTCCACACGTATACGGACACGGCCGGCGCTCTGGTCGACGCCAGTCGCGCGCGGTTCGAGCGTCTCGAACAGGGTCTTCATAGCGGAATGCGTCATCGGCTCGTCGCCAACGATAAACCACTGTCCCGGCGAAACGTCCCGAACGTCGCCTTTGCCGAGTCCGCCCAGAAAGGATCTCAGGTCCGGTTCTCCGGGCGCTGCAAGCACATGGACGATCACGCCTTCAGGTAGCGCCGAGAGCCTTGCTTCCGCAGAGGTGACCGCAGTCTTGGCGCTGAGCGCCGGATGAAGAGTCAGCCGTAAATCAGACATGGAGTCTCTCGTTTTGCGGATCGACAAAAACCGGATTGCATAGCCGGGCTGCGGTGGATTCGCCGCACAGGCCGTTCCACACCACCACTTCTTCGCCATGCCTGGCATGGCCACGCTTCACCAGCGCCAACCCGATGGTCGAGCCGACATGCGGTGAAAAGGCACTCGACGAGACATGGCCCTGGTCGTTCTCGAGCGTCGGCGCGGCGTCCTTGGCGAGGATGTGCGAGCCGGTGCGGAATGTGGTCGTGGAATCGAGCGGGACGACGCCGACAAGGCTCAGGCGATCATCGGCCACCAGTCCCTCGCGCGCGAGCATCGCCTTGCCGATGAAATCCGGCTTGGCTGTCGACACCATCTTTGCGAAGCCGAGATCCGACGGGATCACCGTGCCGTTGATCTCGTTATGCGTCACATGGCCCTTCTCGATGCGCAGTACGCCGAGCGCCTCGACGCCGTAGGGCTGGATGCCATGTTCATTCCCTGCCTGGAGAACGGCGTCGGCGACGCTCTCGCCATAGCCGGCCGGCACGGCAAGCTCATAGGCCAGTTCGCCCGAGAACGAGATACGAAACAGGCGGCCATGCAGCCGGCCGCCGAACAGCGAGACTTCCTTTGCCGCAAGAAAAGGGAAGGCAGCGTCGGAAATATCGTCATCGACAATCGCCTGCAGCGTCGCGCGCGCCTTCGGCCCGACCACGGACATCTGTGCCCATTGATCCGTCACCGAGGCGAGCCGCACGTCGAGTTCCGGCCACAGCGCCTGGGCGCAGAACTCAAGATGCGTCATGACGCCGGCGGCATAGGCCGTGGTCGTCGTCATGAAGAAGCGATTGTCAGCCAGGCGGCTCGTCGTGCCGTCATCATAGATGAAACCGTCCTCGCGCAGCATCAGGCCGTAGCGCGCCTTGGCGACCGGCAGTTTCAGGAAGGCGTTCGAATAGACCCGATTGAGGAACTCCGCCGCATCCTTGCCGCAGATCTCGATCTTGCCGAGCATGGACACGTCGCAGATGCCGACATTCTTTCGAACGTTCAGGACCTCGCGATCGACGCTCTGTCGCCAGCTGGTTTCACCTGCCCGCGGGAACCAGGATGAGCGATACCAGAGGCCGGTCTCGACGAAGGCCGCACCCTGTTTCTTGGCCCAGTCATGCAGAGGCGACTTACGCACCGGCTGGAAATCATGGCCGTGATGCGGGCCGGCCAGCGCGCCGAAGCTGATGGGAGTGTAAAAGGGCCGGAAGGTCGTCGTGCCGACTTCGGCGGGAGAGACGCCACGGGCTTCGGCCAGCAGGCCAATTGCGTTGACATTGGAGAGTTTGCCCTGGTCGGTGGCCATGCCCGATGTCGTGTAGCGCTTGGCAAGTTCGACATCGCCATAGCCTTCCTGGACGGCAAGGCCGAGATCCTTGCGCCCGACATCGTTCTGGAAATCGACGAAGGCCTTGCCCTTCACGCCAGGGATATTCCACAGCGGGCGGGTCGGTGGAGCGATGATGTCGCTATCGACTGGACCGGCGTCGAACGGTTGGGCTGCGAACCCGAGGTCTTGGGCGATGGCAGCGCCGCGCGCGGCGCCCTCTGCAAAGCTTGCTGACAATCCGGCGGTGCCCGTGACGGCGCCTGCAAGCGCGAGGCCCCTGGTCTCCGATGGGGCCATGAAGGCGCCATGCGCATCCGACCATTGCGGTTTGCCGCTGCGATGGCATGCAAGGTGGATGATCGGGCTGAAGCCGCCGGACATGGCAAGCGCATCCACAGCGATGGTTTCGGTGGCGCCGTTTGCGGTCGTGACGTTAACGCTGGAGAGCGCCTTGCCGCCCTTGGCGTCAGACACGACTGCGCCTTTGATAAGGCGAGCATTGCCGGTATAGGCGATCTGGGTGTCGGCGCGACTATCGATAATTGCAGTAAGCTGGACACCCGCCGCCTCAAGATCGCGGGCAAGTGCATAGGCGCTGTCATTGGTGGTGAAGATGGCGGTGCGCTGGCCGGGGGCCACAGCAAAGTGGTTGAGATAGATGCGCATAGCACCCGCGATCATCACGCCGGGAATATCGTTGCCGCCGAAAACCAGCGGCCGCTCCTCGGCGCCGGTGGCGAGCAGCGCCTTCTTGGCGATGAAGCGCCACAGGCGCTCGACCGGCTTGTTAGGATCGGGGTTGCGCACATGCTTCTGGACGCGCTCTACAGCGCCAAAGACATTGCTGTCGTACCAGCCGAAAGCGGTGGTGCGGGTCAGCAGGCGCACATTCGGCAGCGTTTCCAACTCGTCAGCCAGCTGCTCGGCAAAAGCCGGCGCGCTTTCGCCACCGATGGTGGCGGTTTCCGACAGCAACGATCCGCCCGCAAGGCTGTGTTCGTCGAGGATGATGACACGTGCCCCCGCACGGCCGGCGGTTAGCGCGGCGGCCAGCCCGGCAGGGCCGGCGCCGATCACCAGCAGGTCGCAATGCGCCCAGCTCTTCTCATATCGGTCGGGATCGGCCTCGTAGGTCGCCTTGCCGAGACCAGCGGCGCGGCGGATAAAGGGCTCATAGAGACCTTCCCAGAGCTTCGCCGGCCACATGAAGGTCTTGTAGTAGAAGCCCGCGGCAAGGAAGGGCGAGATCAGGCTGTTCAGCGAACCGATATCGAAGTCGAGCGAAGGCCAGCGGTTCTGGCTGCGGGCTTCGAGACCGTCGTAAAGGTCCTGCATCGTGGCGCGGGTATTGGCCTCGGTGCGCCCTCCGCTGCCGATGCTCATTAACGCATTCGGTTCGGCGGCGCCGGCGGTCAGGATGCCGCGCGGCCGATGGTATTTGAAGCTGCGGCCCACCAGTTGGCGGCCATTGGCGAGCAGGGCCGAAGCCAGCGTATCGCCGGCATGGCCTGTAAGCGACTGGCCGTCGAATCTGAAGCCGAGGCGTGACTGACGATCGATCAGGCCACCCTTGGGCATTCGATAGGAGGTCATCGGAGCGCCTCCGCCGATAGGTCGAGCACAACGTCGCGGGAGCCCGAGATTTCATGCGTGGCCGTATCGCGGCTCACCACCATCCAGCGCCGGCAGCCCGACGTATGATGCCAATATTCCTCATAGGCGCCCCGGGGATTGTCGCGCAGATAGACGTAGTCGATCCATGCGTCCGTGCCGGCATCGGGTGCGGGCCGGGCGAGCGCTGCCCCCTTCACAGTGAATTCTTCTTTCGGTCGAGAGCCACAATGAGGGCATGGAATAAGGCTTGCCATGTTCAGGTACCCTGGAAATCAGTGAAGGTTGGGCTGGGCGCCTTGGCCCTTTTCGTCGAGGATATGGCCGCGCGCGAAACGGTCGAGCCGGAAGGCGCGAGCGGTCTGGTGCGGGGTACCGCGTGCAATGAGATGCGCAAAGCAGAGGCCCGATGCGGGCGTCGCCTTGAAGCCGCCATAGCACCAGCCGGCATTGAGGTAGAGATTGTCGATATGGGTGCGGTCGATGATCGGCGAGCCATCCATCGACATGTCCATGATCCCGCCCCAGGAACGCAGCACGCGCACGCGGGAAATGCCTGGGATCATCGCCTTACCCGCCTCCGCGACATGCTCGACGGCGGCGAGATTGCCGCGTTGCGCATAGGAATTGTAGCCGTCGATGTCTCCGCCGAAGACGAGCCCGCCCTTGTCGGACTGCGAGACGTAGAAATGGCCCGCGCCGAAGGTCACAACGCACTCGATGAAGGGTTTCAGGCCTTCGGAGACGAAGGCCTGCAGCACATGGCTTTCGAGCGGCAGCTTGATATCGGCCATCTCGGCAACGCGCGAGGAATTACCGGCGGCCGCAAGCGCGAGCTTGCCGCAGCTTATGAAGCCGCGCGTGGTGTCGACGCCGACGACCTTGCCGTCTTCGCGGCGGATGCCGGTCACTTCGCAATGCTGGATGATGTCGACGCCGCGCATGTCGGCACCGCGGGCATAGCCCCAGGCCACCGCGTCATGCCGCACCGTGCCACCGCGCCGCTGCAGCAGGCCGCCCTGGATCGGGAAGCGGGCATTGTCGAAATCGAGGAATGGCAGCTTGGTGCGGACCGCCTCGCGGTCGAGCAGCTCTGCATCGACCCCATGCAGCAGCATCGCATTGCCGCGCCGCGTGTAGGCGTCGCGCTGCGCGTCGGAATGGTAGAGATTGAGCACGCCGCGCTGGGAGACCATGGCGTTGAAATTGAAATCCTGCTCCAAGCCTTCCCAGAGCTTCATCGACAGTTCGTAGAAGGGGTTGTTGCCCGGCAGCAGGTAGTTGGATCGGATGATTGTTGTGTTTCGCCCGACATTACCGGAGCCGATATAGCCCTTCTCCAGCACTGCGACATTGGTGACGCCGAATTCCTTAGCGAGATAGTAGGCCGACGCTAGGCCATGCCCGCCTCCCCCAACGATGATCACGTCGTAGTGGGGTTTAGGCTCGGGCGCGCGCCAAGCCGGGGTCCAACCCTTGTTGCCACGAAGTCCATTGAGAAGCACGGATAGAGCCGAATACCGCATGAAATGCCCTGTTAACGGAGCTGTCATTCAGCAACCTACGTCATGTGTGGCCATGGTAATTGCCCAAAAGGGACATAATGATATAATATCGGGACATGACTTCGAATGAGTCCAGATCTCTCCAGCGCATGGGCTTCCTGCTCGTGCCGAATTTCGCCTTGATGTCCTATGCTTCGGCCACCGAACCGCTGCGCGCTGCCAACCTGATCGCCGGCGTACCGCTCTATGATGTCACTCCGCTATCTTCCTCCGGCCAGCCGGTGCGAAGTTCTTCGGGCCTCACCATTGAGTGCGACGATCTGCAGGCAAAGGGCGGCGCCTGCCACACCGTGTTTGTTTGTGCCGGTGGGTCTCGCCATGACTGGGTCGACCGGGACGGCCTCTACGGGATGCTGCGCAAGCTCTCGCGCCAGGGCGCTCGGATTGGCGGCATATCTTCGGGCGCTTTTCTGCTGGCCGCGGCGGGCCTTTTGGGCAAGCGCGACTTTACCATCCATTGGGAACATGCCGAGCTTCTTAAGGAAGCCTTTCCACATCTATCGCCCCGGCAGGCGCGTTATGTCTTAGACGGCGACCGGATCACCTGCGGTGGCGGCATCGCGCCCCTCGACATGATGCATGCGATGATTTCCGAACGGATGGGCTCGCATTTCGCTCGCCGCGTCAGCGATTGGTATCTCCATACTGCAATCGGCGAACCGACCGCCCCTCAGCGCGGCTCGTCGGCAGAGCGATTTGGAACCCATCATCCAGCGCTGCTTGCCGTCCTGGAAAAGATGGAGGCCACCATCGAACATCCGCTCTCGCGTGATGCGATGGCGAAGGTCGCCGGCGTCAGCGCTCGCCACCTTGACAGATTGTTTGCGGACCACTTTGAAATCGGATTTCTTGAAGCCTACCGAAATGTGCGCTTGGATCACGCTCGGAGACTTCTGGAGCAAAGCCCACTGTCAATTTCGGAGATCGCGTTCGCCGCTGGATTTTCCAGTCCTGGGCATTTTTCGAAAGCATTCTCAAAGCGGTTCTTGAGCTCTCCGCGCCGTCTTCGAGACAAAAACAGGGAAAGCGCGTGATGATCAGTTGGCTTTGCGATCGTCCGACCCTACCAAGTAGGATCGGGCAAGTGCTGCCTCAAGGCCGTTGCTCACTGCAGTCTCGAAGTTGTTCGCGATCATAGCCTCCAGGCCTGCCGAGGTGCTGCCTCTGTAGTCAATGAACCGTCTGACAACATCCTCAGGGGCGTCTGAATTTCGTTGAAAGAGCGCCCCGGCACCTTTCAGCACCGCAACCACGGCCCTGCGCGCAACCATCGGATCGATCCCCCTCGTCACAGCATCTCGTGCCATTGCCTGGGCCAAAAGGGCGGGAAATGCAGGGCCCGAGCCTGTTAATCCCGTGAAATAATCCAGCTCGAACTCGGAACGCAACTCGTCAACTTCGCCCCAGGCTGAAAGAATGCGATCGGCAACGCCCCGGTCCTCCTCGGAAAGATTCAGCGGCGCGACCCATGGCGTGTATGACTGCCTGACTTCCGCAGCAGCATTAGGCAAGGCTCGGACGACGCGATCCGTTCCAAGCTGATGGGAAAGCGCAGCCAAGTTGATCCCGGCCATAACGGAGATCACGAGCTTTCCCTCGGTCGCGATGTCAACCGATCGAAAATCGGCTGGTTGCACCGAAACGATGATTATCGTGGCCTGCTCGGCGAGGAGTTTGTTGTCCAGGGTCCACATTGAACCCGGCAAAACATCGGGTCTCCTGCTTCGAAAAGAAAGGATCAAGTCCGATGGTTCAGCTACCCCCGCACCGACAAGGCTCTGCGCCAACGACGAGCCCAACCACCCCGATGCCCCGATAATACCAATCTTGGACATTCGTCCTCCCTCGAGCGCACGCTCGACCTAAACTGCGCGATTCGGTCGGTGAGGACCACATTCGTTACCCGACAGCCCAAAAAAGGCATCGCAATGTTCATTCGAATGATGGATTTCGCCGGCTCTTCCGGGCGCGACATGGACCGCACCAGCCTCCCACCTTGAATCTGCGACACCCACTTCGTTTGTTGCCGACAAGGATGATTCAGAGGCTCCTGTTTGCAAACCCAATCGTTCATGAGCCCTGTCGCAGGATTGCCCGTAGTTTCTTCTGCTGGTCTACACAACTGGTTTCGCCAACCTTTTGGCGGACTGGCGCCGCAGCACTCCCATCAGGATCATCAGCACCAACGAGAGAACGATCCAGGTGGTGGCGACTGCCAGGATGGTTGGACTGATCTGTTCACGCAACCCGGACCACATTTTGCGGGGAACCGTGTAGTATTCCGGACTTGGGGACAGGAATAACGTGATCACGGCTTCGTCGAACGATGTCACGAAGGCCAACGCCGCGCCGGAAAGGACGCCTGGTGCGATAAGGGGCAGTGTGACGCGACGAAAGACCATCGTCGGATGCGCCCCCGAAATGAGACCTGCACGGACAAGGCCCTGATCGAAATTTGAGAGGCTGGCCAGCACTGTCACGACGACGAACGGCAACCCCAAGGTAGAATGAGCGAGCACCAGCCCGAGATAGCTGTCAACGAGACCTACCTTGGCAAAGACAAAATAGGTCCCGGTAGCCAGCACCACGATCGGGACGATCATTGGGGCCAGGAGAAGGCTCACGATCAGGCTCCGCAGGGGGAGGCGCTTGTTGAGGCCCAAAGCAGCAAGGGTTCCGAGCCCCGTCGCCAAAATAGTCGAAAGAGTCCCGACAAAGAAGCTGTTGCGGACGGCGACTGTCCAGCCTGCATCTGAAATGAATGCTTCGTACCATCGCGTCGAAAACGCGTCTGACTGAAAGTGCAGCATACCGTTGGTGAATGTGAAGTAGGGCTCCGCATTGAAGGAGAGCGGAACGATGATCAATATCGGGGCAATGAGAAAGATCAGGATCGCCAAGCAAATGACGCGGAAGAGAACCGACCAAACTATTTCAATGCTGTAACTGTTCATGTCGCCTTCCTCAGTTAACCAGCCGATTGGCGCCGAAATATCGGTGGTAAACAGCGTAGAGGACCAGGACGACGGACAGGAGTATCATGCCCAGAGCCGCGGCTAGACCCCAGTTAAGAGACGATTGAACGTGGAACGCGATTATGTTGGAGATCATCTGACCGGATTGTCCGCCGACGAGAGCGGGCGTAATGTAGTATCCAACGGCAAGGATGAAGACGAGAAGGGCGCCTGAGCCAACGCCCGGCAGCGTGTTTGGAAAGTAGACCTTCCAGAACGCGTAGAACCGATGAGCACCCAGCGATTGGGCAGCTCGCATATACATCGGAGATATCGAAACCATCACGCTGTAAAGTGGAAGGATGAAGAAGGGCAGCAGGATGTGCGTCATGGCGATCAGGGTGCCGGCGAGATTGTAGATCATTCTCACCCTGTTTTGATCCGAGATGACCCCGAAGTAGACGAGCAGGTCGTTTAGAACGCCCTGAGATTGCAGAAGCACGATCCAGCCGGTAGTACGAACAAGCAGGGACGTCCAGAACGGCAAAAGGACGAAGACGATCATAATCGAGCCGAGAAGCTTCGACGACGTCGCGATCAGATAGGCCACTGGATAGCCAAGCAGGATACAGAGTGCCGTAACTGAAAACGCAACCAGAAAGGTTCGCGCGAAGAGCGTGGTGTGGATACGGTTCTCTTCAGGGACGCGTTCAACGGCCCCTGACGCGGTCCGGCGGAGATCAACCGCGGCGAGGTAGTAGTTGGCGCTCACAGAGCTACGCAACTGGTTGATGGCCTGCCAGGTCGATTGTTCACGCCAAACAGCATCCGCTTGTGAGAACCATTCTGAATAATGATCGCTGGGAGGGTTCTGCCCGAGGCGCCGCGCCGTTCTCGTGAAAGCACTGCGCAGCCCAGCGGCCTCGACGTTCAGTCGATTGGCTATAGAGCCGACTGTATCCGCCTGTCGGGCTTCGACCAGATCGTGTGCGAGAGCCTGAAACGTATTCTCGTCGGGGGCACCGCTTCCACTCCAACTCTGAAGTGCCTCTACGGTCCGCGGTAGTCCATCGTGAATGGTGGGATCGTAAACGCTTAAGCGCAGGATGTATCCAAGCGGAAGGAGGAAGGTGAAGAACAGGAAAAGCAACGCAGGCGCCAGAAGGAGAAGGCCCTTCCGCGTTTCGCTCCGGCGAGACCGCGCGACCTGCCGGGCGATTTCTCTTGGTGTCGCGACGACAGCCGCAGCCGCATCATCCATGGCCAGGCACTCCATCGGATGAAAAGGCCCGCGCGTCGGTGGCTTGCCAACCAAGCAGCACGGCCTGACCGACGGAGATCTGTGCGATACCGTCCCTGTTCGATTGTTTCACGCTCACGGTCTGCCCGTCCTCGAGCTGACAAGACAGGCGCAGATGATCTCCGAAGTAGACCACTTCCTTCGCGACGGCTTTGGCGGTGTTGGCGAAGACCGCCCCATCATGTACCAAAGACACGCGCTCCGGACGAAGCGAGACCACCGCGCTGTCACCTCGCTTCAAGGATCCGACGGCAACGCATTGCAGGTCGACTCTCCCCACTGTCACGACGCACACGTTGCGAGCAGCCGAAGAGATGACGCCGCTCAGATGGTTATTTTCGCCCACGAATGACGAAACGAATGCCGTTTCAGGCGATTCATAAATCGCCCGGGCAGGACCGACCTGTTCAATGATGCCATTGTTGAAGACCGCCACGCGGTCTGACATCGCCAAGGCTTCGTCCTGATCATGCGTCACATACACCACGGTGAGGCCGAGTTCCTCGTGCAGGTGCTTGATCTCCATCTGCATGTGTTCGCGAAGCTGCTTGTCGAGCGCGCCCAGGGGTTCATCCATCAGCACAAGCGAAGGCTCAAACACCAGAGCGCGCGCGAGGGCCACTCTCTGCTGCTGTCCACCTGAAAGCTGGGCGGGGCGACGGTGCGCCAATGCGCCCATGCGGATCCGTTCCAGCGCGCCGCTTACGCGCGATGCAATCTCTGGCTTCGGCATCTTGCGCGCCACAAGGGGGAACGCCACGTTTTCCTCAATTGTCATGTGAGGAAACAAAGCATAGTTTTGAAAGACCATCCCGATATCTCTCCGGTGAGGAGGAACGTTCGTTAGGTCGCGGCCGGCTACGGTGATCTTGCCGCCCGTGGGCTGCTCGAAGCCTGCAAGCATCATCAATGACGTTGTCTTGCCAGACCCCGATGGGCCCAGCATCGTGAGAAATTCTCCCTTTGCTATGGCAAGGGAAAGGGATTGCACGACAAGCGAAGAGCCGTCGTAGCTCTTTTGCACTTCGTGGAAATTCACGAACGCTGTGATGTCGCTATTCATGATGTCTCATTCTGGCTCATGGTGTTGCCGCAGCCACGGCATCGATCCGATGGCCGGAGCAACTCTCCGACCATCCTGTGTAATTCGCGAACGAATTATTTCGCTAACCAAGTCGCCCAGCGCTGGTTGATCTCATCCTGATGATCTGCCCAGAACTCGAGATCGTTCGCAAGAGACGTCTTGAAATTGGCTTCGTACGTCGGCAGGCTGGTCCGGATCGCCTCCGGGATCAACGACTGCGAGGATTTCCTAACCGGGCCGTAGCTGATGTACTTCGTCACATCGGCAAGCCGCTGCCCTGTCGTGGAGAATTTCACAAAGTCCAGAGCCGCGTCCTTGTTCTTGCTGGCCTTCGAAATCGCCCAGACATCAAGGTTCCAGATCTGTCCATCCCAAACGATCTCGAACGGCTTATTCTCCTTCGAAATTGCATCGTAGATACGGCCATTCGCGGCTGCCGTCATGACAACTTCGCCGTCTGCGAGAAGCTGCGGTGCCTGAGCATGCGCGCCCCAGAACACGACGTCCTTTTTGATGGAGTCGAGCTTGGCAAACGCGCTGTCGAGACCTTCTTTGGTCGCGAGCGTTTCGTAAACCTTGTCGTTCGGCACACCATCGGCCATGAGTGCCCATTCGAGGTTGACGTTTGGCTTGTTGCTCAGGCCGCGCTTGCCCGGAAACTTCTTCAGGTCGAAGAAATCGGCAATGGTCTTGGGACCGCCGTTCGGGAACTTGGTCTTGTCGTAGGCGATGATGTTCGACCACATGATGGTTCCGACGCCGCAATCCATCAGGGTGCCTGGGAGGAAGTCGTCCTTGGCAGCGGTTCCATCGGCAGCCGGAGCAAGTTGGGATGGGTCGATCTTTTCTACGAGGCCGTCATCGCAAGCTCTGAGCGCATCCTGAAGCTCGAGGTCGATTACATCCCAGGCGCCGTTGCCGGATTGCACCTGGGAGCGGAGTTCCGCCAGACCCCCGTTGTAGTCGGCGGTCAGGACTTTCGCGCCTTTCTCGGCCATGTAGGGCTCGATAAAGGCCTTTGACTGACTGGCCGTGTAGGCACCGCCGAACGAAGCAACAACCAATTGGTCAGCCGCGACGGCTGTGGAAGTTACTGTAGAGATGCTGGCAGCGGCAATGCCTGCCATTAGATAAAGAAGCCTTGTCATTTTTGTTACTCCTCTGGATTGACCGATCTTTCCGCCGGCTTGATTGATAGAAGGCGCAAGGGGCTAGGCCGCGAGCTCGTTTGTTTCTCGAAGTGTTTCCTCAAAAGCCTGCGCTACAGCCAGAAGCTCGGAGTCGCGATTGCGTCCGCCGACTAGCTGCGCTGAGACAGGGAGGTAGGATCTCTCCTCGTGGACGGGGAGCGCGATGGCTGGTGTCCCCACAAGGTTGAAGAACGATGTGAACAATGTCAGCGCGTTTCCTACGGGCAGGCTGTCACCTCCCACTTCGACATGCACCGCACCAACTTTAGGGGCCGTAATCGGGCAGCCGGGCGTCAGGAGAACGTCCACGGTGCTCATCGTTTCTGAGAATGCCTGATTATAAACCTCAAGCATGCGCTTGCACTGGATGTAGCTCTCTGCCGAAAGGAACTGTCCTAGCGCCATCCCGCTCAGCATGTCCGCTCCGAATGATGAGCGTGCACGCACGAGGTTGGGGCCATGATAGGCCAACGTTTCTGCCAACTGTATCGTCAGCGAAACTGTTCTTGCTTCCGCTTGGTCCGGGAGTTCGATTTCCGTGAACGAAGCCCCCATTTGTTGGAGGGCCGATCTGGCCGTTGAAAAAGCCTGACGGACGGGCTCGTCACTTCTTTCGGCCCAACCCTTTACAATTCCGACCCTCAAGTTCTTTGGAACTGCTGCCTGACCAATAGCTGCCGTCTTATCGAGAACGAGGGCCACGTCCTCGACGTTGTTGGCAATGATCCCGGCATGATCGAGAGACCAGCAGTACGGAATGACGCCTTGAAGGCTCATACGCCCGAAGCTGGGTTTGAAACCGACCACTCCACAAAGTGCGGCTGGAACACGGACCGAGCCGCCAGTGTCTGTTCCCAAGGCGTATGGCACGATCCCCGCCGCAACTGCGGCTGCCGACCCCCCGCTGGATCCTCCGGCCAACCGGGTGGTGTCGAACGGATTGCGAGTGGTACCGCTCCATACGTTCTCCCCCGTCGCGCCATACGCGAACTCATGCTGGTTCGCCTTGCCGATCAGTACGGAGCCAGCCTCCTCAAGACGCGTAATGACCAGAGCCGATGTGTCAGGAACATTGTCCTTGAGCACCCGGCTTCCGCCCGTTGTGAGAACACTGGCGGTCTCGAACATGTCCTTTGCCGCGAAAGGCACGCCCTCGAGCAAGACCCCATCATGGCTGTCTCTTCGCCGCGCGTCGAGCGTTGCCGCCCGCGAGAGTGCTTGATCCCGCATGATCGTGATGAAGCTGAAGTGCTCGGGATTCAGTCGTTCCGCCGCCGCCAAGCTCTCCTCGACGACTTCGACAACCGAGCGGCCGCCGCGAATTTCCGCCGCAATCTGTTTGACGGATTTCCTGTCAGTCATTGGTGAGCCCCGTGCGGTGGTCATCGGGGCCTACCTGGCCCAAATCTTTGCTCACGATACGTTGGAGGTCGGATATGACCTTTTCGAAGCTGGAGACGACGCCGAATGTCGGAGTGACAAGCTGCTCAAGATCGTTCTCGTCCCAGCGGCCGCCGAAGAATTCGGCGTTCATCGCTTCCAATGTAGCAAAGGTGGGCCGGCTCATCGAGCTACCTCAAACGACTGCGAGTTCACGCGGATATTTCGTCAGGTACTCAAATCCGGCATCAGTCACCACGATCGAGTCCCCGACACGGCCGCCGAAGCTTCCTTCAATCGTAATCCCCCCGTCGACCGCGAAGGTCATGCCGGCTTCGAGGAGGCGCTCCTCGCCGCGCTTGAGTTCTGGAGATTCCAGGAACGACTGACCGATCGAACGACCAGTTCGATACCCGGCCGCAAAGCCTGCTTCCGTGTAGACTGCTTCCGCAGCGGCGTTGATTTCCTCGCATACGATCCCCGGCTTGATTGCCGCGAGTGCCGCCTGCTGAGCGGCAACGGCAGTCTCGTAGACGCGTGCCTGTTCGTCTGTCGCCCCGCCGACGAAGAATTCACGGTCGAAGCCGAGCTTGTAGTTGCGGAAGTTGGCGATCCCGCAGAAGCAGAGATAGATCGGGTCTCCCTTCCGGATGGTCCGAACAGAAGAACGGCGGTGCACCAGGCACACATCGGTGCCGGACTGCATAATCTGAAGATTGTAGATGGTGGGCGAGACGAAGCGGTCCGTCTTGTCATCGAGGAATGACGCTGCCTTCCTGGTTCCCGCTGCGATGACCGCCAGCGCGACCTCGTACTCCGGGACGCCCTCGGCGATGACTTCGCGCGCGCCTTTTACCATCGCGACGGCGACTTCGCCCGCCTTGCGCATGATCTCGATCTCATCGGCCGACTTGATCATCCGGATCTCCGAGATGACACGTCCGGCGTCGCCGACTTCGGCTCCATGAAGCATTGGGAGGAGATCATTGGCCACGAGCGCAGGAATGGACCGCTTCTCGATTGCGACTCGGCGCGCCTTTCCTTCGACCGCCGACTTGAGGGCGCTGCGCCACTCGTCGTTGATGCCGTCGCTCCATGGGCGGATGTCCGTCACCCAGCTCATCCTTCCGCACATCTCTGATTCCATCAGGGGAGTGATAATGGTCGGCTCGCCGTCAACCGGAACGGTCATGAGAGTAGGGCGACCGAAGTCTATGCCCAGGTAGTCCAGATATTCGCCGAAGTAGGCGATGGAATCCGGATTGGTCAAAATGGCGGTCTCGAATCCGGCCGCCTGGAGCGCCTTCTTGAGTTTTTCAGTACGTAGCTTGCCTGGTCTCATGATTCTTGCGCTTTCGTCGAGCTGTATGCAGGTTGGATTTCCATAGCTATAAAGCGGTGTCGGGGATGTGTCAATGTTGCATTTTTTCGAGAATCTTGGGGCTGTAATCTTGCGCAACGGGCACTGGCTGTGTACAGGTGTGCATAGGAGGCGACGCATGCGACAAAGTGGAAAGGTTGAGAATTCAATTGGCCGTGGAGGAATCCGCTTCGACGCTGGGCGGCACCACAGGGCCAAGCTCGGCTTCGTGCTTCTGGCAATGGAGCAGACTATCGAAGAGGATATGTTTAAGCTCGCTCCGAATGGGGTCGGCGTTCACTTCCAGAGAGCCCCGATGGCCAATAAGGTGGACGTCGAAACTTTGGCCGCCATGGCGTCGGGAATCGGTGACGCTGCTGCTCTGATCGTTCCGGAGGTGCAACTCGACGTTATTTGCTACGCATGCACTTCTGGAAGCGTTGTGATCGGCGAAGACAAGGTGTTCACCGAACTCAAGCGCGGTGCACCCGGCGCCAAGCCGACGTCTATAATCTCGGCCGTAATGCGCGCCTTAAAGGCCGTGAATGCGAGGAAGATCACCGTCGCGACCCCGTATCTCGATCCCGTCAACGAAATCGAGCGGGTTTATATGGAAGAACGGGGATTTGAGATCCTGAATATCCAGGGTTTGAACATTGAAAATGATGAAGACATGGTGCGGGTGACCCCTGACTACATCTACGAATTCGCGAAGCAGGTTGATCGGGCAGATTCCGATGCCATTTTTATCAGTTGCGGCGCTCTTCGCTCGGTGGACATTATCCAGGCACTTGAAGCCGAATCGGGTAAGCCGGTGATCACTAGCAATCAGGCGATGATGTGGGATTGCTTGCGGTTGGCCGGAGTGAATGACCGGAGCGACAAATATGGCCGACTTTTCAAAGAGAACTGATGTCTAAAGCAGCGACAGCACTTAACCGAGAGGCGCCACGAGCTGCGCCTCCTAGGAGCCAGTCAATCGAAATCCATCGTGTTCTTCGAGACCGGATATGTCTGTTGCAATATCGCCCCGGCGAACTGCTCGTCGAGACAGAACTGGCGGCGGAGTTCAACGTTAGCCGTACGCCCGTCCGGCAGGCGCTGCAGCGTCTTGACTACGAAGGTCTTGTTGAAACCAAGAATGGTGTTGGCACGACAGTCACCGGAGTGGATTTCAAGGAATTTAAGGATGTCTACGCTTTCCGTCTAAGACTGAGCGAAATGATCGGCGATTTCAGCGGACCCGACCGAGCCTCCAAAGCACTTGAAAAGGTTGAGGCGCTTGTGCCTCGGATAGAAGCCCTTCTTCAGTCAAGGGATTTTGAACAATTCTGGCAGATCAACCATGAGCTGCATTTTGCTGTCAACGCACTGATAAGCAATTCCGCGATGCGGGAGATCCACGATCGCCTGTACTTCCAAGCGTCACGTGTCTGGTACAGCTTGGTCGATAGAATGTGGGAGGATGAAGTCAGGTTTCTCAACGAGGAAGTCGATGA
This sequence comes from Mesorhizobium sp. CNPSo 4688, assembly GCF_057784295.1. Taxonomy (NCBI): domain Bacteria; kingdom Pseudomonadati; phylum Pseudomonadota; class Alphaproteobacteria; order Hyphomicrobiales; family Phyllobacteriaceae; genus Mesorhizobium; species Mesorhizobium sp. CNPSo 4688. The sequence continues at coordinate 6,220 of NZ_JBWLUY010000038.1, read as the reverse complement.
AATATCCCGCGCGCTGCGCGCTGGAGATCTCAGAGCGGTTGGATTCGTCCAGCGCAACTTCATCTCGTACGGCCTATCGCGCGTCGCGGCATACATCTCCACCGGCTGATCACCATCCTATCCATCACGTCAATCGCGACCCATTCTAGGGGCCATCGGCCAGCGCAACAGTACGGCCCACTCGGCGCAGCCAGTGGCAACCGTCTGTTGGAAAGCCACCGGCCACAGCATGCAGCGTCTACCGGTTTCGGCACCGTCGATTTTTCCGGCGACGCTGGCCACCATCTCGTCGATGTGCCATTTGTCACCCAAGGCGACCGACGCACCCGTCGCTTGATCTTCTTGTCGAAGAGGCGGCCGAACGCTCCACCCGGGTTCTTTCGCTATGGGTGACGATGTGCCTCGGGCCGCCAACATTTCCTCGACCATGCGCAAGCTGAGGGGAAAGCAGAACTACAGCCTCGCATGGGCGATGATCTCAGCTGGAAATCGGTGGCGGCGGTGTGGCGGACCACGGACCTTCAAGCTGATCGTCCGATCGCAGATATCAGTCACCCATGCCGACATTACAGTGCCCAGTGTTCTCTCGTCAGATGCCTATTCGACCGGCCCCGAGTAACGCTCTCGCCTTGCGATATATATTTTGTGCATCGCAATATAAGCAGCGATGGTCGAGATTCTGAAGTCGGCCATCTACCCCCCCAAAATACATGACGACGCGTGCGGCGTGCCTTTTTGCGCTGCATCTCGAGCCCGCTGCCACCTCCTCTCGGCAGCGGGCTTTTCGGACGATGGCGACCAGGGGTTTTTCGTCGTTGCGGCTGCCGCCATGTTTTCAATCCGCGCAAAGGCTACGTTCCTGCAGCCGCCGCCTCGTGACGCAACGCAAAGGATCGTAGCATGGGTACTCGAAATTTCATCGCAGCGGCAGCCTCCCTCGCCCTGATGATGACGGTCTCGTCACCCTCGGAGGCCCGCGGCCCATTCAACAACGACACGGCCTCGCGCACCCAGGCGCTGGCCCTGCTGGAAACCTCAACGCTGATCTGCTCAGCCACCCCAGCGCCACGCTGACGCTGGAACGATGGTGTGGTGACCACGGGCTGGCGCCGGAAGTGAAGATCGTCGCCCATCGCGTGAAGGGCGATGACGAACTGATGCCGGAAAATGGCGGTGAGGCATTGGCCATCAGCGCCGGCGAGCCCGTGCGGTACCGCCATGTGCAGCTCGCCTGTGGCGCGGTAGTGCTCTCCGAAGCCGATAACTGGTACGTCCCGTCGCGGCTCACACCGCAGATGAACCAGCTACTCGACACCACCGATCAAAGGTGGTCCAGCCGCTGCACTTTCGCCGCCAGACCATTAGCGCCGAGCTGCTGTGGTCGCCGCTGCCCAAGGGATGGGAGATGGACGCGCCGCTGCCGGCGGAGGGGAAGGGCGCGCTGGCCATTCCCACCAGGTACTTCGGCACCGGGCCATCCTCTATAGTGGAGGGAACCAGCCCTTCAGCCTGGTGTTGGAGACCTACACAGCCGAAGTCCTGGCCTTCGGCCGCCGCTGAAGGATGGCGCTTGTAGGCGACGGTTGCGGTGTTCATCCCGTCGCGTTTCTGCCGCAAATCCCTACCGCGAGTTAAGTTGATAACGCCCTGTCGCTATTGACCCAAAACTGTCGACTATCGAACAGGCGCACCATAGCGAAATGTGTTGCATTTCATACGCAGCCCTCGACGCAAAAAGAAGGAAGCGTGCGACGTGAAGGTGCGCCGGCCCAACTTGCGTATCAGCGCGCAGCTGCGCCCGCAGGATGGCACCTCACTTGCACATCAACCTTAGGAAGCCGCTGTAACAGGTTTGCCTCAACCAACGGAGATGACATGGCAATTGGCCCACAAGCACGGAATTACCCTTCGCAGCGGCTCGTAAGAATTCTCGGCTCTGTTGTTGATGGCTGGTTGTTGGTGATGATGCTCTGGTTTCAGATCCTCTTGCAGATGGTTATCAGACCCGGCGGTATTTTGCGGTGGCTCTGGAAGATCGCCGAGAACGCGTCTCTCCTGATCGACAGTCCGGCGCCACCAAGTTCTTCCCGGGGGAGGTTGATGAGGACTTCGCCCAGGTGCCAAACTTCATCGGAGCCGGCCGCTTCGTACGCAGTCGCTCAACGTAACGGGCCAAACTTCTTGCTTCAGCGGGGGACTGAGACGGTGATCTCGCGCTCCACAATTTCGTCGACCCGGCGTCGGCCCAAAGGGACCAAAGGAGGGACATTGGCGGTAGAGCGCTGGCGTTTGTAGCTGGTGTGCATGAATCTGCGTCTACTCACCTCTGCACGAGAAGTTACCCGTGACACCCCCAAAACAAAAGCCCGGGTAGGACATTTGGACAACGCATATAAAAAGTATCTTTCTGCCGAACTCGCCCGCGGAACCATATCGGTTGAGATCGATCGCAGCCTACTTCCCCCCGAGGCAACGTTCGGGTTCGCGGAGCGCATCAATCCCAAACGGTGTTTCCTGTTCGCTTCCAAGCTGCTTGGCCGTCACAGTCCCGTTCGGCCTTCGCTGATGCGAAAGACGTACACACTTCTGGCCGACCAAATTTCACCCGATCTCGAAGGGCCAATCCTGTTCATAGGCGTGGCCGAAACTGCTGTCGGGCTGGGAGCGGGCGTGCACCAGCAATATTCAGAACGATATGAACGAGACGACACTGTTTACATTTGCACCACCAGACACGGACTAGGTTTGCCCCTGATCTGTCAATTCCAGGAGGAGCACAGTCACGCCCCAGGACATGTCGTACACTGGCCGCTCGATCCAGTCCTGGTCTCGATGGTCAAGAACGCCCGGACGCTTGTGTTAATTGACGATGAAGCGTCGACCGGAAAAACATTCGGCAATCTGTTCGCAGCTCTGCCTGCCAGCATTAGGTCGAACCTTCGAAATACGATTCTCGTTACGCTTACGGATTGGTCAGATGGTGCTGTCGAACAGATAATCGCAGCCAACGTGAAGCGCGCGTCAATCCTTTCCGGGCGGTACCGCTGGGATGCAAACGGTTTGAACATCGCTCCGGAAGTTCCATCTGTTGGAAAAAAAAGGGGTAATGTCATTTCGCCGGATATCAACTGGGCGCGGCTGGGTGTCTCCCGGCACCATCTTCAACTGGATGGTGAGGCGGCGTCGTCGGGCGCTACGCTGGTCCTTGGTACAGGAGAAAACATTTGGCAGCCGTTCCTGCTTGCGGAAAAATTGGAGCTGGAAGGAGCTGACGTACACTACTCATCGATTACCCGATCACCGATTTCAGTGGGTCACGCCATTTTATCGAAAATAGCGTTTGAAGATAACTACGGCGGGAATGTCTTTAACTATCTGTACAATGTCGTTCCATCAGAATACGCCAAAATACTTTTGTGCTCCGAGACAAGTGAAGCGTATATAAGCCATATACTCATTCACTTTTTGGAGCGCGCATCGGTCGTAATTCCCAAGAGGGTAATTGCTATTTGATGATTATCATCACACAAAAAATTCAATACGCTCAATCGCGCTCCAGGTCTTGACGTTACGCTAGTTGGAGGCAGAGGAGTCACATTGTCGGCGACGAAAGGGAAGATATTTTCCGGAGCGTATCGTAGTACGGACATCACGTTTCTATTGAAGCCCGTAATTTTGGAGCCAATCGGCGACGCTTCAAAGGAATGGGCGATACAATCCGGCCTACGTCATTATTCGGAAATGATTTCTTTCGAAAGCGCCCCCGAAGCCGACTACATGACGATATTCTACGACGCGATGTCAGTTGGTGCTGCGAGAATGGGACGCGAAGTAGCGGCTCTCGCGCGGTCTATCTCAAATCAAATTAAAGGCCCCATCACGTTGGCGAGCCTCGTTCGGGCCGGGGTGCCTTTAGGTGTCCTCCTCAAGCGTGCGTTGTCGCGCATGGGAAAGGACGTGCAACACTTTGGCATTTCGATCATACGGGACCGCGGAATTGACAGTAATGCAATGCGCCACATCATTGAGCGGCGCCCAATTGAAGGTCTGCTGTTTATTGATGGCTGGACGGGCAAAGGCAGCATCTCCACTGAGCTGGAACGGAGCTTCCCTTCGTTTTCTGCACAGCCGCCAAAGCTGGTGGTTTTGTCGGACCCCTGTGGCCGGGCGTGGCTTGCGGCGTCGGCCGAGGACTGGCTCATTCCATCGGGAATACTCGGGAGCACCGTGTCCGGGCTGGTCAGCCGTTCGATACTGAACGAGGACGTCACAGGTCCGGAAGATTTTCACGGTACAATCCTATGGAATCACTTAGTGTCCCATGATATCTCAGCTGCTTTCGTGGATAATGTGTGGGCACATGCTGTCACCGCGCTAGACCAAACTGATGATCTCGCGCAGTGGACAGACAACGACCGCTCAAGACATCAGAGACGATCGCGGGAGGCAATTAATCGGGTTGCTGCACAGTTTGCTGTTGAGAATATTAATCGGATCAAGCCAGGAATTGCGGAAGCCACGCGAGCAATTCTACGCCGCAAGCCTCAAATTGCACTCCTCTCTTCCGTTGAGGACCCTGACCTGGCAGCGCTACGGCATTTGATCCGGAAGAGGGACGTTCCCGTCCAAGTGGTTCCGGAAAATATCCATCCATATCGCGCCATTACTTTGATAAAGAAGGTTTAGAAATTTGATTATATTGCATCTTGGTCCAAACTCCGGAACCGCTCAACAAGACCGAGCGTGTGGCAGGCATTTCGATTCATCCGACTTGCTGGTTGTTAGCGGACAGGACGTCATTTTCGTGATTATAAAAGGGCTGGCCACCGTTTGAGGGAAGCGTTGGCATAAGTGTGAACGCAACACCAAATTCATCTGCCCGGGACCTTTCCGAGTGTCGAAAACGGATTCCAAACATGGATGACGGATGAGTGCATTGCCTGATCAACCCATCAAATCCGCAGATCACGCCGTGCAGCCAATCGTCTTTGCTGATCTGGATGACACGTTGTTCCAAACACGTGCAAAGTGCCCGAAAGGCAGCCAGCATAAACTGGCGCTAGCTGCGGTCTCCTTGAACGGACATCATTCCATGATGACGCCACGCCAGGTCGCGATGATCGATTGGCTGCTGGGTACGTCACAAGTCATTCCCGTCACGGCACGTGGCACGACGGCCTACGGGAACGTCAAGATCGCGTTCAACAGCTATGCAATTGTTGCAAACGGCGCTGTCATCCTTCAGCCGGACGGCGCGCATCTGAAGGAGTGGCACGATGTCATTTCTAAGGAGCTGATCCCTCACAGGAAGGCACTGGATAAGGTACTTGAAATTGGTCGGCAAGTAGCCGCAGCTGGCAAAATGTCTCTTCGTTCGTGGATCGTAGAAGAAAAGGGGATGGCCACATATGTCGTTTTCAAAGAAAATAATGGTGATGGTAAGAGGCTGGCGGAACTGAAATTTGAGTTCGACGATGCGGGTTGGATACGGCATCACAACGGAAACAACTTCACGCTCATTCCCCCGCCTGTTTCAAAGCGCCGGGCAGTAGAGTTCCTCCTGAAGAAACTCCGGTCGGAGTCTGAAGATAGGCCAGCGATCGGATTCGGCGACAGTACAAGCGATCTCGGCTATCTCAATTTGTGCGACTGGTGGGGTGCGCCATCGCGCTCGCAGATTTCGGCGATGCTGAACGAGCCAACGAAGACGCTTTTTGCGGGCATTTTTTGACGGTCCACTGCGTCGGAATTTTCTGGTCAAAGGCATTCACAAGAAATGAGTCAGCTGCTTTTTCAGGTCGGGTGGGAATGCTCCTTCGCAGGGCGTGCTTCTCGGACCTGAGCCCCAGGCCGTGGGCGTGAGGTGCTCCAGTCTAAATTTGAGCTATCCTGCCATGGCGAAACTTCAGCCCCTAAGTCTGTTTTGCAGTGCCTGCCGATCGGCACGGAGCCCGTCGAGGTCCAGCTGGACTGGCTGCCCTGGTTGCGCCAATCGCCTAACCAGCTCGCGTGTGCCGTCCACCACAAAGACGCCGCAATCGTGACCGTTTCGCTGTTGGGGGAAGCGGGGCGACTCCAAGCGCGCGCCCAGCCTTGCTGCGAGTTGTCCTGCGGGCGCCTCGTTGTATCTCCCGTTCGAGTCGTAGTGATAGGCAACCGGCCGTTCCCGCTCGCGGCGATCAACGAACAGCAGCGACCAATGGCTGCCGCGGCGATTGGC
>NZ_JBWLUY010000037.1:0-27203 GCF_057784295.1 Mesorhizobium sp. CNPSo 4688 | reverse complement strand
GCCCATAGCACCGTGCGAACGTCTTCGCCGAGTTTGAGTTTCAGTTGCGGCGCCGCGTCGATTGCAGTGGGGGCAAAACGCTCGATGGGACCGACGCCGGACGGTGCATTCGCCTCTGCCCATTCGTCGATCGATGCGAGCAGCCGGTTCATCTTCAGGTCGGCAAGCGCGCAGACGTTGCGAAGCGTTCCTGAAAACTGGGCTGTTGCGTCGCGAATGCCCATCAGGCGTCCGACGATTTTAACGCCTTGCCCCTGCAGGACATTGAGGTCGAGCGTGGTCCGGTCTGATGCGCCGACAAGCTGCGGCGACGGTACTCTTCGGGCGCGGTCGGGGTCGTCTGCCTCTTCGATGCGCTGGTCAAGCACACCGGTTGCAAGCATCCACCATTGAATATCGCGACCTCGATAGACGCGCGGCAGCCGGACGTGTTCGCCCACCGCGAGCGTGACAGGCCGGCCGCTGAGCTGGATCTCCTGCGCCAATTGCAGACCTGTCGCCGATGCCCCAACCACCAGCACCCCGCCAGGGACAAGCTGCCCGGGATTGCGGTAGGAGTGAGCCGACAGCTGTTCGAGGGTCGCTGGCATGGCATCGGCCAATCGCGGTATGACCGGCTTGTTGAAGCCGCCAGTGGCGAGCACCACGGCTCGGCACAGCCAGTCCCCATTTTGGGTTTCCACCCGAAAGCCGTGGCTGCTCTGCGCAACTCTGTTGACTGCGGTGCGTGTTAGAACTGGTGCTGATGTGTATGTGGCGTAATCGGAAATGAAATCGGCGACCTGCCCGGCGCTCATGTAGCCGTCCGGGTCGTCGCCCTGGTATGGGTAGTCGGGGAGCCGCGCCATCCAGTTGGGCGTGAGCAAGTGCAGCGAATCCCAGCGCTCCGTGCGCCAGCTATTCGCGACCTCGCCTCGCTCGAGAACCACATGTCTGAGCGAGTGCTGGCCCAGCAGATAGCTCATCGCCAGGCCCGAGTGACCGGCACCGATGACGACGACGTCAACGGTGCCGGCGATCCCGCGCGATGCGCTTTCGCTCATCAGGATTTGCTCGAGGTGACCGTTACATCGGTCGGGTTGGTGATCACGTCAAAGACGGCCGAGCGCTTCTGCGACTGCGCGACAAGAGCGGCGATGTCTTCCGCGCTGGCGTCCGCGTCGATGTCGTAGTGCACTTTGATGCCGTCGAAGCCGTTGCGCACGTCCGGATCGATGCCGAGGATGCCCTGGATATTCATGCCGGCTTCGAGCGTTGCCTTGACCGAGTGGAGCTGGATGTTGCGGTTTTGCGCAACAGCGGCGATACCCGCGGTGAGGCAGCCGGCCAGTCCGACCAGCACAAACTCGACGGGTGTCGCCCCCTTGTCCTCGGACGCAAAGATTTCCGGATGATCGGACTCGAACTTGTAGGTCTGGCGATGCTGCTGTTCTGCGCCCAGGCCGAAGAATCCGTCGACTGTAGCTCGGTTGTGGGTCCCCTTGACCCATTCGCTCGTCGCACGCCACTTGAAACGGGCGGCCTCGGGGGCATCCTTCAGCGCGTCGCGGGCGCCAAGCAAGGCGGCCACGTTGACACCATTGGTTGCGATTTCCGTGTGCTTGTTCATAGGTCTTACTCCTGTTGATAAATGAGGGTCCGACTTTTCAGCGGACGCATTGTCTCCCACGGACGTGTTGTACGCAGCATGGGAGTGGGCGTGGAATTCGCCTGGCTTCGCTCAGAGAACCGGCCTCAGCTGTCGGATGAGAGCCTTTTCAGGCGCGGCGTAACCGGCCAGCCAATGTCCTTTTGAATTTCCATCGGCAGGCTGTTCAGAACGCGTTCGGACTTTCGTGCTTCACGGGCGTTTTTGATGGCCGCCCCATAGCGCGCGACCGTTTCAAACACTGACATGTTCTTCTCCTGTAGAGCTTTCGGTGTCTCGGGCTATGCCAACGCAGCCGCTCAACGGTCTGTTAAATGCTCCACATTTGTATCTGCAAGGTTGCACCAAAACTGTCGTTTGGTAACAGAGGTCGCACATCTCGAAACATTTATGCTGTCAGAGGTTCGATCGCAGGTGTCGATCGATGCGGTAGTCTCGCAGCCCGCCAACGCCAAAAGAGCGAGAGCCGGGTCGAAGATTGAACCTCTTGTTCATTCTCTTCGTAGGTCATCCGTGAACGCTTGAAAGTGACCATCAGCGCTAGGGGATGTCGGGAAGATTTGGCGCCGTTACGACCCGTGAACTCGACTTCATCGTCACACCTTCCGGGCGGAGTATCCGCTGGCGTTAGATTATGTGTGGATTCGTACGGGCAAGCGGTGCACGAGGCTTACGGTGGGTGAATCTCTTCCGATGTCGGCCCTTTCAAAAGAGCGCCGGGCACCAGCTTGTGGTGAACGGGTGGGTAGTCGGCGGGGGTGGGTGGCGCGATATCTTCGACGCCCGGTTATGCTGGCGGCGACGCAACCGAATTCAGACGCCACACGGCGAAATTCAGCGCAGTGGCGAACGTAACCCACACAAGGTAAGGCACGAGCAGCAGCGCGGCGACAAAGTGGATAGGGTAGAAAAGCATGATGGTCGCGATGATGGAAATCCAGACCAGAACGATATCAACGAAGCCGAGATCGGGGCGGTGCAGACCGAAGAAGAGCGGCGACCACGCGGCGTTGAGAATGAGCTGCAATGCATAGACCGCCACGGGCAAGCCGGCGCCGGCGAAGCCGGCCTTCCGCCAGATCATCCACCCGGCAACCGCTATCATCAGATAGAGGACGGTCCACACCGGCGCGAAAAGCCTGTTCGGGGGCCTCCACGACGGCTTCTTCAGTCGCTCGTACCATTCGCCGGGGCGAAACAACGCGCCCATGAGCGCCGCGAGGAAACAGGCGGCAATGAAGCAGGCGAGTCCGATGATCGAAGCAATGTCCATCTACCCGGCTTTAGGGCCCATCGCCCTCCAAGGTCGACCGGCTCGGGGAAGTCGGCCATGCGCATTTGGCTTTTTTGTGCTCGATGGGATCTGCTCCGATCTCCCCCGCCTCTCCACGGCGACATCTGTGACGGGCTGGTGCGGGGGATGCGAGCGCTCGTTCGGGCGCATTCCCTTTGCCCAGAGAAGCAACGCCTCCCAGTGAATGCCGACGATGACCTTCAGCGTTAGAAGAGGGTAAGCCAAGAAGGTAGCCGCCAGCCTCGCGTCGCTGAGCGGATGCCGCTTGCCCGAGAAACTGGCGACGATCAGAGGTCCCTGACCGTCGCTGCCGGTTATGTGAAGCGACACGGCCTCATCGGGCAGGCCGATCCGGAAGCGATATTGAATGCCCATGCCAATGAAAGGCGAGACATAGAAGCGCTTGGCACAATGCTGCTCGACCACGCCTTGGCGTTCGCAATCCTCGACAGGGATGAGATACGTATGGCGCTGCCCAAACGTATTGTTCACCTCATAGAGGATGGCGGCGAGATCGCCCTGTCGGCGGTAGCAGAAATAGACGCTGAGCGGATTAAAGGCATAGCCAAGCATCCGCGGTATCGCCAGAAGCCGCACAGCACCGCCGTCGATCTCGATTCCGGCCATGTTCAGTTGGCGCTCGACATAGGCCTTGAGCGCGCCGCCGGAACCGTCGCCGTGGTCCCGGTCGGCAAAGCTCAAAAAATTGAACCGGTTGCGCGAGAAGAGCCATAGCCTTGCAGCTAGACTGTCGATCTCATCAAGGTCAAGCAGCAGAAAGAACATACGGTAGGACAGCCTGTGCCGGCGCGGTTTCAGGCGCTGGTGCATGACCCTGCCGGTATAAAGGGCTGATTGAACATCTGGCATCAGGCGGCTGCCAGATCAGGCCGCTCAACGGCTGCCGAAAGGTGGATCCTGCCCGATTCGTCGACCACATCCCAAGGGCGCCGTATGCCACCCAGCGCCTCGGCCACGGCAAGGCCGGACTGCAGTCCGTCCTCGTGAAAACCGGCACCGAAATAGGCGCCGCAGAACCAGGTGTTGCGGACCCCTTGGAGCGACCAAAGTTTCTTCTGGGCGCGCATAGCGGTGGTGTCGAATGCCGGGTGCTCGTAGGTCACGCTATGTTTTACCGCGCGAGCCTCGGGTTCCATAGCGGGGTTGAGCGTGACAAACAGCGGCAGTTGGTCAGGCAGGGACTGCAGCCTGTTCATCCAGTATGTGACCGAGAGCTGGCGGGTTTCACCGCGTGTATCGGCAAGGTAATTCCAGCTCGACCAGGCCCGCTTCCTGCGCGGCATGAGACGGGGATCCGAGTGCAGCACGGCCTCGTTTCGACTGTAGCCAAAGCTACTTAGCAACTGCTTCTCCTCATGGCTCGCGTCGGGAAGCATGGCCAGCGCCTGGTTGGCATGGGTCGCTACCACCACCTGGTCGAAGCATTGCTCGACGCCGTCAATATCGGTGAGCCATACCGCTCCCGAGTTCCGCGCAATGCAACGCACGCGACGCCCCAGGAATATCCGGCCGGTAAATCGACCAGCCAAATTCTCGACGTAATTGCGACTGCCGCCATCAACCGTCCGCCACATCGGACGGCCGGCCAACTTCAGCAAGCCGTGATTGTCGCAGAACCGGATGAAGGCGGCGGCCGGGTAGTTCCCGACTTCAGCCGCCGGCGTCGACCAGATCGCGGCTGCCATCGGGTACAGGTGGTCCTCGCGAAATGCTGCACCATAACCTCTGGCATCCAGATACTCGGCAAGGCTGCTCTCGCCGATCCGTGAGATGTCGTAGGGCGCTTCGCGATAGAATCGAAGCAACTCCCTAAGCATCTGCCAGAACCGTAGGCGTGTGACGTTGCCGGGATGTGCAAGAAGACCGCCCAACCCGGTCCCCGAATATTCCAGGCGGCCGCCGTCCAGCGAAACCGCAAAGGACATCTCGGATGGCTTGGTGCGCACACCTATATGGGCAAAAAGAGCCGTCAGATTGGGATAGGTTACCTCATTGTAGACGATGAATCCGGTGTCCACCTGGGTTCCGCCGGAATTGACAGTATTGCTGTGGCCGCCGAGCCGGGTATCTGCCTCGAACAGCGATACGTTGTGGCGCTGCGAAAGCAGCCATGCCGCCGACAGTCCGGATATCCCACTGCCAACGACCGCTATGTCCATCGGACGATCCGTGACCAGGCGTTTGCCCGCTGCCGTCATACGCACGCTCCAGTTTCCAGTAGAAGGGGATGCCCTCCTATCCTAACTTCAACTTCTACGCGGCCGCTGGCGGCATGGATCACAGTTGCGCGGAAAGCCGCGGAGGTTTGTGATCCGAACGCCCTCAGAGCGCGTATCAGGGCGCATGGATGCATCGGGATACGGGTTCATTGCCGGCACGGTTTCGCGTAGTTTCGATCTCACAAGGATTGAAAAGGCGATGACCATGCGCTCTGAGACGGGGCCGCTATCGGCTGAGGAAGCCAGGCGTCTGCTCGCCGCGGTAGCGGAAGGACGCGATCGTGCAGCCTTTGCCACACTCTTTGGTTTCTACGCGCCCCGACTGAAAGCCTTTATGATGCGCTCCGGCATGGCGGTTTCCATCGCCGAGGACATCGCTCAGGAAACCATGCTGCTGGTCTGGAAGAAGGCCTCGTACTTCGATCCAGCGCGTGCCGGGGTCTCGACGTGGATATTCACGATCGGCCGCAACGTTCGGATCGATCGGCTGCGCCGGGAAAGCCGGCCTGCGGCCGTTGTCAGCGCCTTCGATCCCTCGGACGAGCCCGATAGCCCGGTTTCGGGTGAGGCGGCGGTGATGGCGGCAGAGCGCGACGAACGCGTGCGCTCTGCTGTTGCCCTGTTGTCTCCTGAACAGGCCGATATTCTGCGGCTGTCCTTCTTCGGCGACAAACCTCAATCGGAAATAGCGAGCCAGCTTCGCATCCCGCTGGGTACCGTTAAATCCCGCGTGCGGCTGGCTCTCAGCCGCCTTCGCCTGATCCTGGACGACCTCAAATGATCAATCATCATCCAAGCGACGAGACGTTGCTCCGCCAAGCCAGTGGCTCCCTGGAGGCAGGGCCGCGAATTGTCGTGGCGGTCCATATCGGCGGTTGCCCGGCCTGTGCCGAACGAATTGCGCAGTTCGAAGCAACAGGCGGCTTGTTCCTTGATGAGATAGAACCGCAAGCGATGAGCTTAGATGCCTTGGACCGGCAGCTGGCGAGGATCGAGGTGGACGGCGAATGGCGCGAGGAGCATTCAAGACCCGCGCGCGCCGATCTCGGCATCCGCCTGCCCGATGCTCTGGATGGATGCGGCATTGGCCCATGGCGCTGGATCGGTCCTGGTGTGCGCTGGAGCCGGGTGACGGTTCCGCAAGATGCTGGCGCAAATGTCATGCTGCTGAAGGTGGCGGCCGGGCGCAGGATGCCGGAGCATACCCATTCCGGCTACGAATACACTCAAGTGCTGAAGGGCTCGCTTTACGACGCGCGTGGCCGCTACGGTCCGGGCGACCTGGATGAGGCTGACGATGAGGTTCAGCATCAGCCGGTCGTCGACGAGAGCGGGGAGTGCATATGCATCGCCGCCCTCGAGGGGCAGATGAGGCTGCGAGGCTTCTTTGGACGATGGATCCAGCCTTTGCTTGGCGGTTGAGACGTTCCATGAGCGTCGCTACCCCCCTCTTCCTTGTTGCTATCGGTCTTTCGGTGATCATGGTGGTGGCGTGGTACGTTGCTCTGAGAACGGGTCGGTCGGGGTGGATCGACGCGATCTGGTCATTCGCCGTGGGCATCTTCGGTGCTTGGGCGGCACTTTTCGTTTCACCCAGTGACAGTTCGGTGCACCGGCAATGGTTGGTTGCCATTCTGGCGCTGGCTTGGTCGCTGAGGCTAGCCCTCCACATCGCCAACCGGACAGCACGCAGCAGCCAAGACGATCCGCGCTACCGCCAGCTCAAGGAACAATGGGGCTCCAGCTTCCGAGCCAGGCTGTTTTGGTTTCTGCAGGTCCAGGCCGCGGCTGCTTTCCTGCTTGTGTTGTCGATCGTGGGTGCTGCCCACAATCCCGCCTTCGCCTTCGGTTCAAATGATTGGGCCGGTGTCACGCTAATGTTGCTGGCGGTTGGCGGCGAGGCGACGGCCGACCGCCAGTTGACGGCTTTCCGGGCGGCCCCCGCCAACAAAAGCCGGGTCTGCGATGTGGGCCTTTGGCGCCTGTCGCGCCACCCCAACTATTTCTTCGAATGGCTGGCATGGCTCGCCTATGTGGTGATCGGCATCGACCCTTCAGGTCACTATGCATGGGGATGGATCACGCTGGCCGGCCCAGTCCTGATGTACTGGCTGCTTGTCCATGTATCGGGCATCCCGCCGCTTGAGGCCCATATGTTGCGCTCGCGTGGCGAGCAATTTCGGCGCTACCAGGCGCGTGTCAATGCGTTTTGGCCAAGCCTACCAAAGGCGACTGCCGCCCATTGAAGGAGATGAAGGTGAGCCTGATCGCATCCGCAATCCGCGCTGTCGAGCGCGCCCCGTTGCCAGACTCCGCCACCCGCTACGGCATCGAGGTTCTCGTCGGTCGGACACGGCGGCGGCTGGCGGCGGGACCCTCAGTCGACGACGGGCGCTTTGCCAAAGACATGGCCGGCCGTTCAATAGCCGAGCACACGGCAGCCGCGAATGACCAGCACTACGAGTTACCACCGGAGTTTTTCGCGCTGACGCTTGGTCCCCGCCGCAAATATTCCTGCTGCCTATATCCCACGGGGAGCGAGACATTGGCCGAGGCGGAGATCGCCGCGCTGGAGCAGACCGTTGACCACGCAGGGCTTCGCGATGGTCAGTCGATCCTCGAACTCGGCTGCGGCTGGGGTTCGCTGACGCTGTTCATGGGGCAGCGTTTTCCGTCGGCCAGAATCGTGGCGGTGTCGAATTCGACTCCGCAGCGACTTTACATTCAGGCGGAGGCAGCAGCACTCGGGCTGCGCAATATCGAGGTCATCACCGCCGACATGAACGAATTCCAGCCGACGGCGCGGTTCGACCGCGTGGTATCGGTTGAAATGTTCGAGCACATGTCTAACTGGCTCGACCTGCTCGCTCGTATCCGAACCTGGCTCCAGCCCGAGGGCCGGCTGTTCGTCCACATCTTCAACCATCGCCATAGCCCTTACCGCTTCGACCATCGCGATGAGGCCGACTGGATTGCTCAACACTTCTTCACCGGTGGCATCATGCCGAGCCACAACCTTATCAGCCAATTCTCGGATTGCTTCTCGATCGAGCGCGAATGGCGGTGGAGCGGCCTGCAATACGCACGCACCGCCCGGCACTGGCTCGCGCGCTTCGACAACAACCGCAGCCAGATCGACGCCATTCTTTCGGCTGTCTATGGCGCTGATGCGTCGCTCTGGCGTCGGCGCTGGCGGCTGTTCTACCTCGCCACCGAAGGCCTGTTCGGCCATGTCACGGGTAAAGAGTGGGGCGTTAGCCACTACCTGCTCCGGCCGGCCGGCTGACATGCCGGCCTTCGCGCGCCTTTGGCGGCGGATCACCGCCTATGCCGCGCATGACGATCCGCTGACGGCCGCCGCTAACTGGATTGCGCTGGTTGTCGCCTGGAATCAGCCCTTCTACCCACTTTATCTATGGGCGGTGGTCGGCGCCGATAAGGTCGCGCCGTCATTTCTCACTTTTCTGTCGACGCCCTTCTTTATCGCCGTTCCGGCAGTCGCCAGGCAATATCCGCTCGCCGGGCGCCTCATGCTACCGCTGACAGGCATCGCCAATGGCATCCTCAGCACCAAGGCGTTCGGTATCGGGTCGGAGGTCGAGATATTCCTCATTCCTTGCGCTTTGATCGGCGCTGCCTTGTTCAGGCCTTCCGAACGGCCAATCGGGCTCGCTGTCATTGCGCTCTGCGCTGCAGCCTACTTCATACCTGAGCGCGTATTCGGTCAGCCACTGGCCGACTATAGCGCTGCCGACAATAGTGGCATGGTGGGGCTCAACGCCTTGAGCGCCGCGACATTGATCGTCTTTGTCGGTTTGCTTTTGTCGGGCGCCCTTGCAACGTCTGAGCGGCGACGACGTCAGTCGCCGCGCAGAAAGTAGCGGGTCAGCAGAAAGCCAACAACCGCCGCCACCGCGCTGAGCAGGGAACCCCAGCAGATATCGGCCACCGTGATGATTGTCGGCCAGCCGCGTACGGTCGCCTGGTTGGTAAGATCGTAGGTCGCGTAGGCGAAGAACCCATAGAGCGCGCCATAGGCCGCCGCGGTCGTCCATTTGCCGGTCGAGAAGGCGGGCGCCGTAGCAAAGACGATAATCCCCCCGATGTAGATGAGGTAAAACAGAGCGGCCGGCGCGAGATTGACGTCGTCCACCAATATGTCCGCGAGATAGCGCCGGTAGAGGCGCTGCGACATCGTGGTTAGCCAGACTGCGTCAATGGCAAGGAAGGCGACCAGGGTGGTTGCATAGGCGACCGTATATCGGATCATAAAGCTGTTTCCTTTGCACTCGATACCTTAGCCCTGTCTTTTATGGACTGATAAAGGTTCAATGCTCGGTCTCGTGCGGCGCCATGATCAATGATCGGATTTGGATAAGTCTTGCCGAGCTCTATTTCCGCGTGTGCTAGCAAGGCAGCTGGCGCCTCCCACGGCCGGTGAATGTAGCGGTCGGGCAAGCCAGCGATCTCCGGAACGTAGCGCCGCACATAGTCACCATGCGGGTCGAACTTTTCGCCCTGAAGGACAGGATTGAAGATTCGAAAGAAGGGTGCGGCATCTGCACCTGATCCGGCTATCCACTGCCAACTTGCGGGATTGTTCGCCGGGTCCGCGTCGACAAGAGTGTCCCAGAACCATCTCTCCCCTTCCCGCCAGTCAATCATCAGATCCTTGATAAGAAAGGAGGCGGTGATCATGCGCACGCGGTTGTGCATCCACCCAGTTCGCCAAAGTTCGCGCATGCCTGCATCTACGATCGGGTAACCCGTCATCCCGGTCTGCCAGGCCTTTGTCGCTCCGCGGTCGCGGCGCCACGTGAAGCCCTGGAATTCGGGGCGGAAGCTGTGCTCGTGCAGGTGAGGATTGTGAAATAGAAGATGATAGGAGAATTCTCGCCAGCCGATTTCCTTGCGGAATTGCGTCGCGCCAGCCTTGTCCGATCGCTGCAGTGCGGCGAATATTTGAACTGGCGTGACTTCGCCGAACGCTAAATGGGGTGAGAGGCGCGAGGTGCCCCGAATGGAGGGTATATCGCGTCGGTTTTCGTAGTCAGCCAAATCCTCATTGTTGAAGGCTTGCAGTCGTTGCCGAGCGCCGGCTTCGCCAGGGGTCCATCGATCTGCAAGCCCTTCCGCCCAATCAAGCGTTTTGGGAAGGAGGTCGAGTTCGTGCAGGGCCAGGCCGTCGAACTTACCCTCCCAGCCGTTGATTGATTTCGGGGCATCGATCGGATCGCGTAGGGCGCTCCCGTTATACAGTGCCTTCCAAAAAGGGGTGTAGACTTTGTAGTATCCGCCTGAGCCAGTCTTGAGCAGGGAGGGCTCGTGGAGCAGCGCGCCATCGAAGCTTTGCGCGATCAGCCCGGCTTCGCGAAGTTTCGTCTTCAGCGCCGAGTCTACTGCCGCTTCAGCCGGCTGGTAACGACGATTCCAGTACACACAATCCGCACCGCTCGCCGCAATGGCCGTGGCGACGACATCTCGTGTTCTGCCCCGAGCAAAAACAAGCTTCACGCCGGAAACTTCCAGGCTCTGGCTTAGCGCGACCAGCGAATGGTGTAACCACCAGCGGCTTGCTGCCCCCATCGGCCTAGTTCGCTGTATGTCTTCGTCAAGAATGAAGAGCGCCAGAACAGGTCCATTGCGGTCGG
Source organism: Mesorhizobium sp. CNPSo 4688 (assembly GCF_057784295.1). Lineage (NCBI taxonomy): Bacteria > Pseudomonadati > Pseudomonadota > Alphaproteobacteria > Hyphomicrobiales > Phyllobacteriaceae > Mesorhizobium > Mesorhizobium sp. CNPSo 4688. The sequence continues at coordinate 16,370 of NZ_JBWLUY010000037.1, read as the reverse complement.
CCGCAGCCGCAAGGGCGGCGTTGTCGCTAACGCGGAGGTCACGTCGAAACAGTACAATGGTCGGCGCCGAACCTGACCTGCCATTCATTGTGTGGCCCGATTCACTTTGCCGGCGTCCAATTGGTATTTTTGCAGATCACTCCGCCGATGACACAGCCTCGCGTCGTCAACCCTTTGCCGGCAACCCGTAGGGTCATCGAAAATGTGAGCTTTCGCTTGGGGTCATAGGCGTTCCCCTTCAACGTGCTGCCGGAATTCGGCTTGAGCGTCATGATCAGCTTGTCGCCAACGTCTTCGCCTTTACTGGTATCCCTGATCCAGAGATTGGTTGCGCACAGTTTCTCTCCGCAAGGAGCAATCTTGACGCGCGCATTGCCGTCGTCCCTCAACCACACACCGCGCGCGTCGGATAGAACGTCGGCATGCGCTATTGCTGAAACAAGCGTGGCCACTGCGAATGCAGTTATCCCTTTCATCGGCAAGGTCTCCGTGCGCCCTATTGCATTCTACGTCGCGACGGTGTGCGCGGATCACTTGATCTGCGGAAGCGGCCAAACGCCCCGCCACAACGCATCAGGGCACAATTGGCAGGTCCGTTCACGTAGACATCCGCAATGACCGCTTCGGTATGGCGACGTCCAGCTCAGTTACCAATGATGTCCGCTTTCTGGCAACGGCGCAGCTGCCTTCAACGGCCGGGATGAGGCGCAAAGCTGCCGTCTACACTCGATGCATTCCCGCTTTATCCATAAGCACCCGAGACTCGGGCTGAGGCGCGACTCAGAAAGGTCGAAAAGATTCAAAGAAACCAAGGGATATTGTCATCGCGCCCATTTGCGCGCTAGTCAGCGCTATGATGTGTCGAACCCGGTTGATGGACTCATGAAGCCGCTGGTCCTGATCGCCTCGAAGGACCCGGATTTTTTCCTGGTTTTCGGGCACATACTTTCGGTAGCTGGCTTCGAGATTCGACTGATTACGGGAGACCGGGAAATCGCAAGCGCCATCGCGGCGACCACCCCGCTTGCCGTGGTCATGGACTGCCATCCAGGCGACCGTGAAGTGGTCAAGCAGCCCGGCTGGTTGAAGTCCGCCGCCGCAACCAAAGCGACGCCGGTCGCGGCCCTGGTTGCCCCGCGCTCCGGCAAGCTGCATCTCGATTTGATCAAGGCTGGAGTCGACGAGATATTTTCCCGGCCGTTCGCCCCGGAGCAGCTTCTGGCCTGGCTTCACGGCAAAGCGCGCCTTGCGAAGCTATCGCGCGAAACGGACTCGGGTGAGTTGGTGCAGGGCGATTTCCGGCTCGAGCGGCAGACTCACCGGACATTCTTCAAGCAAAACGAGATCCTGATGCCACCGATCGAGTTCAAGCTTTTGCGCAGCCTTTTGGCGCAGCCTGGCAAGGTCTTCAGCCGCGAGGAACTGGTCGCGACCGCCTGGCCTGAACATGCCGCCGCAACCGATGTGCGGGGCGTCGACGTCCATATAGCCAGGCTGCGCAAAAGGCTTCGGGCATCCGTGGGAAGCGATGTGGTCCGGACGGTCCGCTCGGCTGGCTACGCGTTCGCGCCGGACTGGTGACCTGCCCGGCGATTCCGGCAGTTGGCGCTCGTGCGCGCCCATTGCCGGCACGCCGGTCCACACGCATCTGCTATCAATGGCTCAGGATGGTATCCAGGAACAGCCGGGCGCGTGGGTGAGCGGCTGTTGAGAAAAAGTCTTTGGACGAGGCATGCTCGACAATGCGGCCTTCGTCCATGAAAACGATCTCATCCGCGACTTCGCGTGCGAAACCCATTTCATGGGTCACGCAGACCATGGTCACGCCGCTTCTCGCCAGCGCGATCATGACGTCCAGGACTTCCTTGATCATTTCCGGGTCGAGCGCCGAGGTGGGTTCGTCGAACAGCATGATGCGGGGATTGAGGCAAAGCGCGCGCGCGATCGCCACGCGTTGTTGTTGGCCGCCCGAGAGCTGGGCCGGGTAGGCCTGCGCCTTTTCGGGGATGTGCACCGCTGTCAGATGCTGCATGGCGATCTCTTCGGCCTCCCGTGCCGGTTTCAGGAGAACGCGGCGCAGCGCCAGCGTGCAGTTGGCGAGCACGGTGAGGTGCGGAAACAGGTTGAAGCTCTGAAACACCATGCCTGTCTGCCGGCGCGCCTTCGCGGTATCGCGGCCATCTTTGTCCAGAGTTGTCGCTTCGAACTGAATCGTTCCCCTTTGGAAGGGCTCGAGACCGTTGATGCAGCGGATCAAGGTTGACTTGCCGGAGCCGGACGGTCCGCAAACGACGATGCGTGCGCCCGCTCGTACGGAAAGATCGATGTTTTTCAAAACGTGGAGGGCGCCGAACCATTTGTTGAGGCCGTCGATCCGGACATGAGGGATGGATTGAACGGCTGGGACTGGAGGTGGGGCTTGAGCGAGCATCAGCGGCGTCCAGCTGCAAGCAGGCGCCGCTCGATGCGCTTCACCCCATAAGCAAGTATCAGCGCTAGCGCGAGAAACAGGATGCCGGCAACGGTCAGCGGCTCTGCGTATCGATAGGTTTCAGAAGCGATATCGAAGGCGCGTCCGAGCATTTCGGGCACGGCCAGGATTGCAAGATAGGGCGTCGCCTTGAGGATCGAAACAAGATAGTTGCCCAACGGTGCCGCGACGTTGCGCAACATCTGCGGCGCGATGACGAAAACGACCGTGTCGCGGCGGGTGAGCGACAAGGCTCTGGCCGCTTCGTGCTGGCCTTTTGGGATCGCGTCGATGCCCGCTTTGAACACCTCCGCCAGATAGCCGCTGTAGTACAGGCTCAGCCCCAGTATGCCGACTGTCATGGCGCCAAGCCGGATCCCGTAGAAGGGCAGGACGAAATAGAGGAAATAGAGCCAGGCCAGAACCGGCGTCGAGCGGATGAAGTCGATCAGGAAGCGGACGGCGAGGCCAGTCGCACCGGCGCCGCGGCGGATCATTTCGAAAGTGAAGCCAAGCGCCGAAGCGCCTAGACAACTCAACACCGTTGCGAGCAGGGTCGTTCCGATCGCCCCGATGATCGTCGGGACGGTCGATAGTGCGAAATCGAAGTTAAATCCCACGCGGCGTTCCTCTTTCAGGACTGACCCGCGCCTCGAGCCAGCGGCCTGCAAGCGCGATCGGATAACAGACGACGAAGAAGGCCAGCAGCAGCGCCGAATAGATCGCGACCGGGTCGTAGTCGGTCTGCGCGATTTCCTTGGCGCGGAAGGTCATGTCCGTCAGCGTGACCAACGAGACGAGGGAAGTCGCCTTGACGAGCTGGATAAGGTTGTTGACGAAGGTCGGGCTCATCGCGACCAGCGCCTGCGGCAGCTCGATCAGGAGCAGGATCGCCGGGCGCGAGAGGCCGAGCGCCATGCCCGCCTCGCGTTGGCCGGCGGGCAGAGACTGCAGCCCGGCGCGAACCGCCTGGCTGGCATAGCCGCCGGTGTTGAGACCGAGCACCAATGCACTGACGGTCAGCGCCGACAGAGTGACCCCCATCACCGGCAGCACGTAATAAAAGAAGAAGAGCAGGACGACGACCGCTGAGCTGCGCCAGAATTCGATCACGGCGGTAACCAGAAAGCGCGTCAAGCCGGTGGTCAGAAACTGCGCGACGCCGAAGACAAGCGCGAAGGGGATCGCAAAGACCAGGCCATAGGCCGTGACCTCTGCGGTGATACCCACCCCTTGCAGAATGCCCAGCCAGATCTCGAGCATGCTCACGGGGTGCCACCACTCTTCGTCGAGGCGGGCGGCGACGATGTCAGTATCGTTTCGGCGTGCCTGAGAAGGGCGGTTTTGCGCCGAGAAATCGCGCCCTCCGGACCGGACCTCATGACACCCTCCGCGCCGTGGAAAGAACGATGCCTGTAGGAGCAGGCCATCGGTTGTTCCCTCATAAACCCGGCGGGAGTCATGTGTCAATAAACATGTATATATTATTGCGAAAGTTCACATTATAGCGCGGCGGCCGCCGGCACCGCCGTTGGCCGGTAATTGCACGCTACGCTACGATGACGGCTGAAACCCGTTGAATTGGACCGCTTCAGGGCTCTTTTGATCGTCCTCGACCGGGCGTTGCTTGACGCGTTCCCGGCTCAAACGGGGACAGGATGGCTACATCGCACAACGATACCGAGGGACGCGCGCGCAGCTCGCGCATGCTGCGCACCGCGCTCGGACCCGCCATCGCCCGGTTTCTCGACGATCCCGCGATCGTTGAAATAATGCTGAACCCGGATGGCCGTATCTGGGTGGATCGGCTTTCGGAAGGTTTGGCCGATACAGGGGAAATGCTGGCGCCTGCCGCTGGCGAGCGGATTGTGCGCCTGGTCGCCCATCATGTCGGCGCCGAGGTCCATTCCCGTTCCCCGCGCGTCTCGGCCGAGTTGCCGCAGACCGGCGAGCGTTTCGAGGGCCTGTTGCCGCCTGTCGTCGCAGCACCCGCCTTCGCGATCCGCAAGCCCGCCGTCGCCGTGTTCACGCTCGATGACTACGTCGCGGCAGGCATAATGTCCGCCGGTCAGGCCGCGATATTGCGCGCCGCGGTTGCCGGTCGCGCGAACATCCTTGTCGCCGGCGGCACATCGACTGGCAAGACTACCCTCACCAACGCGCTGCTCGCCGAAGTGGCGAAAGGGATGGATCGGGTCGTCATCATCGAGGACACCCGCGAACTGCAGTGCGCCGCGCCCAACCTTGTCGCAATGCGCACCAAGGATGGCATCGCCACGCTGGCCGATCTGGTTCGCTCTTCGCTCCGCCTGCGGCCCGATCGCATTCCCGTCGGCGAGGTGCGTGGCTCCGAGGCCCTCGACCTGCTGAAGGCATGGGGAACCGGGCACCCCGGCGGCATCGGCACCCTTCATGCGGGCTCCGGCATCGGCGCCCTGCGCCGCCTTGAGCAGCTTATCCAGGAAGCCGTCGTCACTGTCCCGCGTGCGTTGATCGCCGACACGATCGGCCTCGTCGCCGTCCTGTCCGGACGTGGCACCGCGCGACGGCTTAGCGAACTCGTCCGGGTCGAGGGTCTCGGCCCTGACGGCGATTATCGCATTGCTGAAGCCACACCGACCAACCCAGGAGAAACCTCATGATCCGCCTCCTTGTACGCTGCCACCGCCGCCTGGCCACGGGGGCCACCGCCCTTGCCGTCAATCTCCTGGTCGCCTCGAGCGCCCACGCGTCAGGCTCCTCGATGCCGTGGGAACAGCCACTCGAAAAGATCCTGCAGTCCGTCGAGGGACCGGTCTCCAAGATCATTGCCGTCATCATCATCATCGTCACCGGCCTGACGCTGGCCTTCGGCGACAGTTCGGGCGGCTTCAGGCGGCTCATCCAGATCGTTTTTGGCCTTTCGATCGCCTTTGCGGCGTCGAGCTTCTTCCTGTCGTTCTTCTCGTTTGGCGGCGGAGCGTTGATCTGATGACAACCGCCCTTGAACAACTCGACGCGGTGCCGGGGTGGACGGTGCCCGTTCACCGGGCGCTGACGGAGCAGATCCTGCTCGGCGGCGCGCCGCGCGCAATCGCGATCTTGAATGGCACGCTGGCGGGCGCTGTCGGTCTTGGGCTGCGGCTGTGGCTGGTCGGTCTCCTCATCTGGGCAATCGGACATCTCACGGCGGTATGGGCCGCCAGGCGCGATCCGCTCTTTTTCGAAGTTGGGCGCCGACACCTGCGGCTCCCCGGACATCTTTCGGTTTGAGGGCGCCACCATGATGAGCCTTGCCGAATACCGCCGGACCGCTGCTCGCCTTGCCGACTATCTGCCTTGGGCAGCTCTCGTCGCGCCTGGCGTCGTGCTCAACAAGGATGGCAGTTTTCAGCGCACCGCGAGGTTTCGCGGCCCCGATCTCGACTCAGCCGTCGCGGCAGAGCTTGTTGCGGTGGCGTCGCGCATCAACAATGCCTTTCGTCGCCTCGGCTCGGGCTGGAGCGTCTTTGTCGAAGCGCAGCGGCACGAAGCCGCCTCCTATCCCGAGAGCCAGTTTCCCAATGCGGCCTCCAGCCTGCTCGATGCCGAGCGCAAAGCCGATTTCGACGAGGAGGGGGTTCATTTCGTATCGAGCTACTTTCTCACATTCCTGTTTTTGCCACCGCCCGAAGACGCCACGCGCGCCGAGGGGTGGCTTTATGAGGGTAGCGACCAGTCGGACGCGGATCCGGGCGAGATCGTGCGCGCCTTTGTCGACCGGACAGAGCGCGTGCTGTCCCTTCTCGATGGTTTCATGCCGGAATGCCATTGGCTCGATGACGGCGAAACGCTCACCTACCTGCATTCGACCATCTCGACCAAACGCCATCGGGTGCGCGTCCCCGAGACGCCGATCTATCTCGATGCGCTGTTGGCCGATGAACCGCTCGCCGGCGGGCTCGAGCCGCGACTTGGCGACAAGCATCTTCGCGTGCTCTCGATTGTCGGCTTCCCGACCGCCACGACACCCGGCCTGCTTGATGACCTCAATCGGCTGGCCTTCCCCTACCGCTGGTCGACCCGCGCGATCCTGCTCGACAAGGTCGACGCTGTCCGACTGTTAACCAGAATACGGCGGCAATGGTTCGCGAAGCGCAAGAGCATCGCCTCGATCCTCAAGGAGGTGATGACCAACGAAGCGTCAGCCCTCCTCGACACCGACGCCGCCAACAAGGCGGCCGACGCCGACACGGCGTTGCAGGAGCTCGGCGCCGACATGGCGGGCATGGCCTATGTCACCGCGACCGTCGCCATATGGGATTGCGACCCGCGCGTCGCCGACGAGAAATTACGGCTTGTCGAGAAGGTCATCCAGGGCCGCGACTTCACGGTGATTGCCGAGAGTGTCAACGCCGTCGACGCCTGGCTCGGTTCCTTGCCCGGGCACGCCTACGCCAATGTCCGTCAGCCGCCCATCTCAACGCTAAATCTCGCCCACATGATGCCCCTCTCCGCCGTGTGGGCGGGGCCGGAACGGGACGAGCATCTGGTCAGTGCTCCCTTGCTTTACGGCAAGACCGAAGGCTCGACCCCGTTCCGGTTGGTCCTTCATGTCGGCGATGTCGGTCATACGCTGGTCGTCGGCCCCACTGGCGCCGGCAAGTCGGTGCTGCTCGCGCTGATGGCGCTGCAGTTCTGCCGCTACCGCAACGCTCAAATATTCGCCTTCGATTTCGGCGGCTCTATCCGCGCCGCTGCGCTCGCCATGGGTGGCGACTGGCACGATCTCGGGGGGCACCTCACCGAAGGCGTGGACGCCTCCGTTTCGCTGCAGCCGCTCGCCCGGGTTCATGACACATACGAGCGCGCCTGGGCGGCTGACTGGATCGGCGCGCTCCTGACGCGCGAGGGCAACCAGATCACCCCGGACGCAAAGGAGCATATCTGGGCGGCGCTGACGTCGCTTGCCTCGGCTCCCGTCGAGGAGCGCACCATCACCGGGCTCAGCGTGCTCTTGCAAGCCAATGACCTGAAACAGGCATTGCGCCCGTACTGTGTCGGAGGCGCTCACGGCCGATTGCTCGACGCCGAGACCGAACACCTCGGCCAGGCATCCGTGCAGGCCTTCGAGATCGAAGGACTGGTGGGCACGCAAGCGGCGCCGGCTGTCCTGTCCTATCTGTTCCATCGAATCGGGCACCGGCTCGACGGGCGTCCGACGCTGCTTATCATCGACGAAGGCTGGCTCGCTCTCGATGACGAGGGGTTTGCCGGGCAGTTGCGCGAGTGGCTGAAGACGCTGCGCAAGAAGAACGCCAGCGTCGTCTTCGCCACCCAGTCGCTTGCCGATATCGACAATTCGGCCATCGCGCCGGCGATCATCGAAAGCTGTCCAACCCGGCTGCTGTTGCCCAATGAGCGCGCGGTTGAGCCGCAGATTACCGCCATCTATCGGCGCTTCGGCCTGAACGACCGCCAGATCGAAATCCTGGCGAGAGCGACACCCAAGCGCGATTACTACTGCCAGTCCCGTCGCGGCAACCGTCTCTTCGAGCTCGGCCTGTCCGAGGTCGGGCTGGCACTTTGCGCCGCGTCCTCGAAGAGCGATCAGGCCCTGATCGGCAGCATCATCGCCGAGCATGGCCGCCACGGCTTCCTGGCGGCCTGGCTGCGTGCCCGTGACGTCGGCTGGGCCGCCGACCTCATTCCCAACCTTACCCTTCCCGAACCTGAAAAGGATTCCCAACCATGACTGTTCGTCAAAGTCGACCACGCGCCCTTCTTATGGTCGCGGCGATGCTCGCCGCCCCGGTCGCCATCCCGCCGATGATGACTGCCCCAGCGTATGCCTTCATCGTGTTTGATCCATCGAACTATTCCCAGAATGTTCTGACGGCCGCGCGTTCGCTGCAGCAGATCACAAACCAGATCACCTCGCTTCAGAACCAGGCTCAGATGCTGATCAACCAGGCGCGTAACCTGACGAGCCTGCCTTTGTCCTCGCTGCAGCAACTGCAACAGTCGGTGCAACGCACGCAACAGCTTCTCGGGCAAGCACAAAACATCGCCTTCGACGTCCAGCAGGTCGACAAGGCCTTTCAGCAGCAATACGGCAGCGTGTCGCTCTCTGCATCCGACCAGGAGCTCGTCACGGAGGCGCGCTCGCGCTGGCAAAACACGGTAGGCAGCCTTCAGGACGCCATGCGGATCCAGGCGGGCGTCGTTGGAAACATCGAGACCAGCCGCGCACAGATGTCGGCGCTGGTCGGCGCCAGCCAATCGGCGACCGGAGCGCTGCAGGCGACGCAAGCTGGCAATCAGCTTCTTGCGCTCCAGGGCCAGCAGCTCGCGGACCTGACCGCTGTGGTCGCCGCCAACGGCCGCGCCCAGGCGCTGACTGAGGCCGAGCGTGCCGCCGCGGTCGATCAGGGCCGCGAGCAACGCCGCCGCTTCCTGGCGCCAGGCTCCGGCTACGAGGCCGGCTCGGTCCAGATGTTCAACCGCTGAGGCCGAAGGCCATGGACGGAAAAACGTTCGCTCGCACGGTGGCTGTCATCTTTGTCGCTGCCGCCGTCACGGCAGCCGCGCTCGGTATGAGCCGGAACGAGAACAAGCCGGCGGGCGAGGGCGCTGACACAACCGCAGGCTTGATGCCGAACCCGCTTCGCGAAGGTCTGCGCCGCTGCCAGGTCCTCGGCGAGGCTGCCCTGCGTGACGATGGATGTGCGCGGCTGTGGGCCGAACAGCGCGATCGCTTCCTCGGTCTCAAAGAGCCATCGGGGCGTTCGATAGGCGAGCCGGACGCGCCAGATGCGGCCCTGCACGAGGCCCGATAAATATGGGCAATACCGGTGTCATCGACCAATTCCTGGCCACTTTCACCCGCTACATCGACAGCGGTTTCGGCCTGCTCGGCGGCGAGGTCGCCTTTGTCGCCACCACGCTGATCGTCATCGACGTGACGCTCGCCGCGCTCTTCTGGAGCTGGGGCGCTGATGACGACATCCTTGCGCGGCTTGTCAAGAAGACGCTCTTCGTCGGTGTCTTCGCCTATCTGATATCCAACTGGAACGGTCTCGCCCAAATCGTGTTCGAGAGTTTCTCCGGTCTTGGTCTCAAGGCGAGTGGAACCGGCTTCTCGGCACAGGACCTGCTGCACCCCGGCAAGGTGGCGCAAACCGGTCTCGATGCGGGACGACCATTGCTTGACGCGATCTCCGGTTTGATGGGCTACGTCTCCTTTTTTGAAAACTTCATCCAGATTGCTTGCCTGCTCTTTGCCTGGGCGCTCGTCCTGCTCGCCTTCTTCATCTTGGCGGTCCAGCTCTTTGTGACGCTGATCGAGTTCAAGCTGGCGACGCTGGCGGGCTTCGTGCTGATCCCCTTCGGTCTCTTCGGCAAGACTGCCTTCATGGCCGAGCGCGTGCTCGGCAACGTCATCTCGTCCGGCATCAAGGTTCTGGTGCTTGCCGTCGTCATCGGCATCGGATCGACGCTCTTCGGCGAATTCACCCAAGGCTTCGGCGGCGAGAGCCCCACCATCGACCAGGCCATGGCGATCGTGCTGGCGGCGCTGTCGCTGCTTGGCCTCGGCATCTTCGGTCCTGGCATCGCCAACGGCCTCGTCGCGGGTGGACCGCAGCTTGGCGCAGGTGCGGCCGTCGGCACTGGCCTTGCCGCGGGCGGCATGGCGGTTGCGGGCCATGGCGCAACCGGCCTGGCGGGGCGAGGTGGGACAGCCGCATTCTCGGGAGCGGTGTCAGCCGCGCGTGGCGGCACGTCACTCGCTGGCGGTGCCTCGGCCGCTTATACGCTTGGCGCCGAGGGCCAATCTGGCGCGGCAGGCATCGCCTCCGGCTTGGGCGGCATTGCGCGCGCCGGCGCCGCGACAGCCTCCTCCCCCCTCAAGCGTGCTGCCGCAAACACCGGTCAGTCGCTTAAGTCCAGCTTCGCCTCCGGCGCCAGTTCGGCGACTGAAATCACCGGCGGTTCGTCGACCATGGGAACGATCGGCGGCGCCGCGTTGTCAGCCGCGGCGTCAGGCGCGGGCAAGCCATCCGGCACTCACGGGCAGCCGGAATGGGCCAGACGCTTGCAACGCTCTCAACGCCTCTCTCATGGCGCCCAGGCCGCCGCCCACGCGGTACGCGCCGGCGACAGCCATGGCGGCGGAGCTTCGATTTCTCTTTCTGAAGGCAAATGATCCATGAATATCTTTAGGCGACCCGTGGTCCACTACGGCAAGACCCCTCGACCGGAAACCCCCTATCAAAAGGCGGAGCAGATCTGGGATGAACGCATCGGCTCTGCTCGCGTGCAGGCCCGCAACTGGCGCGCCATGGCGTTCGGGTCGCTCATCTTGTCGGCAGGCCTTTCCACTTCACTGGTCTGGCAATTGGGCCGCGGCACTGTCGTGCCCTGGGTCGTGCAGGTCGATAGGATGGGCCAGGTTCAAGCGACCGCGCCCGCGATCGCAGATTATAAGCCGACTGATCCTCAGATAGCGTGGCATCTCGCCCGCTTTGTCGAACAGGTGCGCTCCATCCCCGCCGATCCGATCATCCTGCGCCAGGACTGGCTGCGCGCCTATGATTGGACCACCGATCAGGGCGCTGCGGCGCTCAACGACTACGCCCGCGCCAACGACCCTTTCTCCAGGGTCGGCAAGCAGCAGGTCGCGGTGGACATTTCTTCGGTCATCAGGGCTTCACCCGGCTCCTTTCGTGTCGCCTGGATCGAGCACCACTACGAAAACGGCCAGCTTTCCGGCACCGAGCGCTGGACCGCGATCCTGACGATCGTGACACAGATGCCAAACGACGCCGAACGTCTTCGCGCCAATCCGCTCGGCATCTACGTCAACGCCATCAACTGGTCCCGGGAGATGAGCCAATGAACCTGCCATTGTGTGTCATCGCCACTCCGGCTTTGGCAAGGTCGGCGTTTGCCTTGGTGTTGCTATCGGGCTCCATACTTGCCGGTTGCGCCACACCGCAGAAACCGCCTCAGATCTCCTATGATGCCTACGTGCCGCCTTTGCCCGCCGCTCCGGTAGCCGCGCTCGATGAAAGGCCAAAGCCGCTGCACGTTCCACCAGGGTGGGTCCCGGCCCGCGGCGGTGTCGCCGGCAGCACGCCGGAGGCGCGCGTCGAGAACGCCAACGCGGCGGCGCGAGTCCAGCCGCGTCGTGAGGGCTATTACAACGCCATTCAGATTTATCCTTGGAGCGAAGGAGCCCTTTATCAGGTCTATGCGGCTCCAGGACAGATAACGGACATCGCGCTTGAGCCTGGCGAAAGCCTGACCGGCGAAGGTCCGATCGCGGCGGGCGATACCGCGCGCTGGATCATCGGGGACACCGAAAGCGGAGCGGGCGTCACCAGGCGCGTCCATGTGTTGGTCAAGCCTTCGCGCTCGGACATCAACACCAATCTCGTCATCACCACCGACCGGCGCAGCTACATGATCGAGCTGCAATCGGGCGAGAAGCGGTACATGCCCGCCGTGGCATGGGCCTATCCCGCGCCGTCGGCCGGACAAGTGCGTGCGATCCCCGCGACACCGGTGCTTCCAGCCATCACCGCACGCAACCACCGCTATGGTCTCACCGGCGACGCGCCCCCCTGGAGGCCCGTCGGCGTTTATGACGACGGCAGGCGGGTCTATGTCGAGTTTCCACGCGGGATCGTGCAAGGCGAGATGCCGCCCATCTTCGTCATCGGCCCGGACGGCGAGGCCGAGATTGCCAACAGTCGCGTCTACCAGAACACCCTGATCGTCGACCGTCTCTTTGGCGCGGCGGAATTGCGGCTTGGCAATGGCAAGCGGCAACAGACCGTCAGGATCGTTCGCACCGATGCCACGAGGAGAGGTCCGTGGATGTCAGGCACCAACGCGGCGCCGAATGCAAGGAACGGATTTCGTCAAAGGGGAGGGGAGCAATCATGAACGAGAACGAAATCCCGGCTGCCCCCATGCAGCTTCGCGCCGATCCGCCGCGCGTCACGCGCCTGTCCCGCAAGGTGCTCGCCGGCATTGGCTTAGGTGCATCGCTTGGCGTCGGCGGTGCGCTGATCTACGCGCTTCAAACGAGTGAAACCGGCCGGCATGGCGACGAGCTGTACTCAACGTCCAACAGGCAGCCCGCCGACGGACTGGCCAGCCTGCCACGCGACTACACCGGTCCTGTTCTTGGGCCGCCGCTGCCAGGCGATCTTGGGCGGCCGATGCTTGACGCACAGCACAAGGGGCAGCCCGTCGTGCCGCCGACAATCGCGACACCCATGGTCGATGAGGCCGAACAACGCCGGCGGGCCGAAGAGGAGGCGGCCCGAATCTCGCGTGTCTTCTTCCAGACAGGGCAGTTAACTGGCGTAATGGCCGCAACCCAGCCCGGAGGAACCTCCCCGCCGAACCTTCGCGGCCCCGACCTTACCGGTCAGATCGGCCAGTCCACCACGCAAGACCGTCAACTCGACTTTCTGAATGCGGCCACTGATCGGCGCACCGTGGCGCCGGATCGCGTCACGCCGCCGGTATCGCCCTATGTGCTTCAGGCAGGGGCTGTCATCCCGGCGGCGCTCATAACCGGTATCCGTTCCGATCTGCCCGGTCAGATCACCGCTCAGGTCACCGAAAATGTCTATGACAGTCCGACGGGTCGTTCGTTGCTGATCCCGCAAGGCACGCGCGTCATTGGCCAATACGACAACGGGGTCGGATTCGGCCAGCGGCGCGTACTGCTTGTCTGGAGCAGGCTCGTCTTCCCCAACGGCCGTTCCATTGTTCTCGAACGCCAGCCTGGCGCTGACGCTCAAGGCTATGCCGGCCTTGAGGACGGCGTCGACTACCATTGGGCCGAGCTGTTCAAGGCCGCGGCACTCACCACTATCCTTAGCGTCGGCGCGGAGGCCGGCTCGTCTGGACAGGAAAGTGACATCGTGCGCGCCTTGCGCGGCGGCGCCTCCGACAGCCTCAGCCAAGTGGGCCAGCAGATCGTCCAGCGCCAGCTCAACATCGCACCCACGCTGACGATACGGCCAGGCTTTGCCGTGCGCGTCATCGTCACGCGCGATCTCGTGCTCGAACCCTATGGAGGCTGAAATGGCCAAGTTGAAACTCGGTCCGATCGCAGACGATAAGCCAGTCAAAGTCACAGTGGAGGTGCCGGCGCGGTTGCACCGCGACCTGTCCAGATATGCCGAGATCCTAGGGCGAGACTCAGGTCAGCCATCAGCCGATCCCGTGCGGCTGATTGTGCCGATGTTGGAACGCTTCATCGCGACGGATCGCGGCTTTACCAGGGCCAAGCAGGAGCGAAAGCCTTGAGGGCGCGGGCGTCATCGCCAAGCGGCGAATGCTCGTGAACGACTGTTACCAAGCCACGGTCGTCTAGTCTGAGGATTTGCCTTTTCCAGGTTAGGAATGCAAGGCCGGCCCCTAGCAACTGGCGATCGCAATCCTCTTCCCAGCTCGCACCGGAGTCCCGAGCACGGCGTGCGCGGCTTGGACCTGTTCGAGTGTCGACAGTATGTCGGAAGGGTATGTCAATGTGGAGTCGGCATTAGCCATTACTCGAACCCCCAAAAATCACCCGCGTCGTTCAGGTCGACCGTCGGATTTCTTTCTCGCTGCCGTCGCATTTTGGCCCGTCGGAGCTTCGCTTTTCGCGTCCTTGGAGTGGGCTGCCAAGGCGGGGCCAGCGCCAGTAGCCTTACGCATATCACCGCCGCCATGCTTTTCCGGTTGCACCTTTTTACTAACCAGGCCTGAAAAAAGTCTGCCGAAGAATCCCATTCTTTTTCCCTGCTAAGCGCTTCATCCTCAGCTGATACAAATTTGTGTGCGGGTGATTTGTTCCCTCACCAATCAAGTTGTGTGTTTCAGCCGCATGATCCCTACCGGGGGCGAAGCGGTTCAGTGGGGGGACGCGGCCTGAGTGCCATTCGCCCGGCGGCACTTTCCGACCTCTCAATATCCGTCGCGAGTGGTGACGGGCCTGCCTTGGTCGGAGAACCGTTTTCAATGAGGCTGTGGAACGTCCTGAAGAGATCGACGTTGGGCGATGATCCGGTTGAGGACACGTCGGCATGGTAATGTTCAACGACAGGAAGGTTCAGCGGATAGTCGAAAACGGATTGCTTTCGACTGACGAAAAGATCGAGCAGCTGCGCGCAACGAACGCTTTCCTTTCTGGAGAGCAATCCCGCTGGCTGTTCGTTTCGGCCGCGAGGGGTATGGTTGCCGAGCTTTTCTCGACGTCGAGAGAGAGAAGTGACGGCAATTCATTCCTGTTTTCCGGCAGCGTGGCTGACTTACCCAAAGGGCGAAGCCGCCCAGTTTAAATGTTCCGGTAATCCGATCAGAGGCAGCCGGCAAAACAGTGAGAGCCCGGAAAATGTGCAAGGATAGGGCCGATCGCAACTACATTTGTTAAGCCGTCACGGTCTGATGATCCGTGCGCATCGTTGAACGGCTCGAGGGCAGGTCGCCTGCAACCCGAGGGCGTTTTGCAAAGTGCTGCGACAGCCAGAAAGCCGCTCACGCACTGTCTTGAAGACCCACAAACCCGGCCCCATATCCTCCGCAGGCTGGGTGATCCCGCCCTGTGTTTGTGAAGAGTGGCGACAGCCTCGTGCAGGAAATCGCCTGTCTTGAGGATGCGCTGGGGTTCCTTTACGAATGGCCCAAAGACAGGCGCGGGCCCGTGTATGAAACAGCGTTGCGCGCGTGCCGACGTGCCTTTGACAGCGACTACCCGCTGACCGCGGCCCAGGGGGCATTTCAAGGATTTGCAAAAGTAGCCAGAATTCTGGAGGACCTTCCGGCCACGCCGCCCTGGATGACGGGCACCAATGGCCGGAATGGTGGACTTACGGCCTAAAGGGAGGATTTCGCCATGCTCTCCAGGCCTTTCGAAACTCCAGTCCGCGTTTGGGTCGGAATGGGCTTTCCGCGCCAGCTGAACACAGTCGTCGACGCTAATCAGTTCGCCACCGAATGGTGTGGGAACAGTCCCGAACAGCGGGCCGCGATCCGTGCCTGCAAGGCGGCCCTGATGGGCGACATCGAAACGGCACGAGGCGTGTTCGTCGCGTTCGCGCGCAAAAAGGATATTCTCATCGAGGAAGGCGACATGCCTCCTGCAATTACAATGGCTCGGCCGAACCACGTCTGAACACTAAAGGCGGCGGCGCCGTCCGCCGCCGGATGCGCGGAGTCGATGAGACAAGCAGGACCTGCCGCACCCGGGCTGCCGGCAAGCCCTTACACCGGTGCCGTTCAGCGCGAGGTCGAGGCATACATTCTGTTACACCGGTTCCAGCAAGCATCGTCGGGAGATCTTTTTGCTCGAGACACGCGTCGGTCCGGGGGAGCAATAGGATGCTCATGAGTTTGGTGTGTTGTTGATGGAAGCGCCAGAGCGCTACCGCCTTTCCTCGGCAGGCGTCAGGTCGAACAGCCCGGCAAGCAGCGTCGGTGACGGCACGGTGACGCTGGCGCTCACTGCTATCAAAGCAACCATTATGTCTGCCCCCGAAAAAATCTCGTGCGCGGCGCGGCGCAGCGGCAGCAGAAGAATTCCTGAGGGCTAGGCTTGCCAGCTCATTTGGCCGGCATTGCCCGGCCATCGGATCGCCCCTTCGCTTCGATCTGAGTTTTAACCTGTCGGGCCGGCAGCACCCGCCTTGCAAGGCCGAGTGCTGCCCCGCAACTGACGGTTTTGGGTCGCGCCTCGTTACGGCTCTCTGCCGCCCTTGCGAAGAGCTGGGAACACCCGGTTTCGACCAAACTTCACGAAAGGCATCCAATAACGCGTTGAAACGTTGAGACTGACGTCAGCGGGCAATCAACCGGATTCGCCACCGGCTGGCGCAATCTCGGAGATCAATAAAAATGGATATCCCCAAGGGAGCGACCGTAGCCGTAGCTGATGGCG